>NZ_JRFE01000056.1 GCF_000756305.1 Myxosarcina sp. GI1 | reverse complement strand
AGAATTTCTCTGCCGTTAGAAAGTTCTAAAAAATAAAATTAGTTCGGATCGCTCCTACCCAGATTTCGTCATTGTCCTCATTATGATTGGGGTTTAAGATTACGTAAGCCCCAGGAGTCAACAAAATACTGTCCGAGAGCGGGAATTTGTATTGTGCTTCAATTATGTAGGAAGTATCCACATCATCTGGTCCTCCATCTACATCGGTTGCTTTCGGAGGCATTCCGCCAGCAACGGTAAAAATAGCTCCTTCTCTACCCACATCGAGCAGTGAAACATTTGCCACCCAGTTCCATAAATCRGCATTTTCGTCTGTCTCCAAAGCCTCAGCATTAATATAGCCACCCCAAGCTCCGATGTTTATTCTCGGAGTGATTTCCCAGCTTCCTTGAACCCCKGCGCGGATAGCAGAAGTAGCAACTTCRCCAAAGGGTTGACTGGCAATAGAACTACCAGTGCTACCAGAAAGGTTGACATCATCGTCGGGATAATAGGAATAACCGCCAGCCAAACCGAGAGAAAGTGATTCGATTGGTTGCCAATTTAGCTGACCGATAGCCGTATAGTCTCCGTTAAATAGTCCATTGGTTTCACTTRRCTCTTCAGCATCTCCAGTAAGATATGCTAAATCTAAACCCAAAGAATCGGTGAATTTGACATTAGCACCAATAGCCTGCTGAGCTCCCGTTCTAAAAATAAAGGGATTGTAGTTAAAGAAACGATTAAGAGCTCCTGTGTCAGTGCTTTCAAGATAAGGGTTATGAGTATCACCCAAATCGTTTAAATCAGTTCCATTTGCTCCCAACCATATTCTGATATTATCTCCTAGTGGAAAACGATAGGACAAATCGTTAATTTCTATACTGTTTTCACTATTGGTATCAAAAGCTAGGCGAGCCATATCGGTACCAGTAGCATCAGCTAAGCTGGTAAAGTTTCCAGCTTCTAACCTTACTCTCAAACGATCCTCACCTGTAAAACTAGTATCAAAATTCAATCGCGTTCGRTAGCTAAAAGTAACTTGCTCATCGAGACTTTCATCACTATCTGCCTGCTCGTCGCTACCAAAAGCAGCAGTAGGAATGAAAATAACATTTCCATTAAGTTTAGTAGTTGTCGAAAACTGATTATCTTCTAAGAAGGCAGTGCGGCTCTCGATGTTGTCGATGCGACCGCCAAGAGTAGCCAATTCAGCTTCAAATTCCTGAGCCAGACGATTCATCGTGTCTAAATCTTCTYTAGTGACAGCTTCAGAAGAAGCAATCAAACGCTCGATTTGGTTTAAGCAGGAGTTTAAACCAGCCGCAAATTCATACCGCGTTAGGGCTTGGCTGCCACGATAGGTTTGATTGGGATAACCCGCGATACAGCCGTAGCGATCTACTAATGAACGTAATGCTTCATATGCCCAGTCTGTAGGCGCAACATCTCGTAGTTGGTTGACGTTAGTAACTTGCGACATCGCCCCAGTACCTAATCGCTCTGGTTGACTGTATTGTTCGACGCGATTGAGTAGCTCGTTGTTAACTCGATCGCCTTTCCCATTAGGGTTTTGCAAAGCTTGTGCYAAATCTTTTCGCTCTTTTTTCAGAGACAAAGTACTCGATTGAGTTTCTTCTGCTAGTAAACTATTGCTAAAAAAGACAGAAGTTAGTAAGACCGCAGACCCAGTCTTAATTATAGACTTAAATAGTTTGAACATTTTCCTCACACTAAAATTGATTCTGTTTTCAATCTAAATATCTAAATTTGCTAGGAGATCGTAAATATCTCTGTAATGCAAACTTTAGTTTTTAGCCCGATTCAGTCAAAGATATTGATGCGACCAGAACCGAGACATGCTCCATTGAAAGAGAATTACTGAAATACAAAAAAGTGTTGTTGCTTTGTAAATTAATGTGTGAAGCACCCATACTTTACTRATTCAGCATTATTTAACCTCTTTAAACTCGAAGCCTAATGTTTTAAAAATCTCATAACAAAATGAAATTAGAATGACATTATTGCCAGGCTTAACAAATAAATACACATTTTTAGATTGGCAAAAACAACGATGCAATCAGATGCAATCGAGCAAATGCAAATTAAAAAATGACATTAGGATGAAATCTAAAGAAAAAAGCTTTAACGCTCTTCAAAGCTATTTTGGCACTAGCTTATTAGACATTATTAAAGCTTTTATATGTGTGAGGATATTAAAGTCTCGCAATAATATCTAATATTAGGTTGACAGACAAATATGAAATTACGATGACATAGAATTGACAATAGCCATATAAAGTTAAGTCGATTGTAGTTATTAGTTTGTATCTAAACTATCAAGTAGCCCAGCTACACTATTAAGATATGCTCGATTGTTAATAGTTTCTGGTGCTAATCTTCCAAGAGCGATCGCTTCTTCTACTAAATCCTCAGCGTTAACCCTACCCGCATTGACTGCTGCGATGAGGTTAGCATAACCTGGAATTCCTGAGTCGGTAAAATAACCTCGATAAGCTCCATAAACTAAATCGAAAGGCGTAATTTTAACGATACTATCAGTCGAAGTTTGATTAATAGCTGAAATCTCATTGGCTGATGTAGGAGTAGCCACCAAAAAAAGAGTTAAAGCCGATAGACTAATAAAAATTGAAGTTTTCATAATTATTTCTTGTTTTTTTGAGTCAGAAATTAGACTCACTATCCTAGTAAACAAAACAAAATAAAACGRARCRGTAAATCTTAGTTGACATGATGCAATAGTAGGGATTTGTGGCTATTGTGTATGGCTATTTAGAGCCAGATCCGACAATGCAATTAACTTTATTAATGTTTTTAAGCCGATATTAAATTTT
>NZ_JRFE01000055.1 GCF_000756305.1 Myxosarcina sp. GI1 | reverse complement strand
GCTTAATTCCCAGGTCTTGTCCTGGAATTAGAAGTTCCCGACATCAATGAATCGCACCCAGACAAACCCCATCTCCAAAATTTCACTCAGTTTATTCGTAAATGTTGATACGACGAGAACCGAGATACATTCCCTGACTGTTTTCACCAGCAGGGTAGGCAGTAATGCCAAATTGATATACTCCAGCTACAAAGGGATTTCTTCTGGGTTTGACCGATACCGTTACCGTATTGCCAGGCTCTATCGGCTGCTCGAATTCGACGGTAATTTCTCCAGGTTGTGATTCTCCTCCAACAGCAGCCAGAGATACAGGAGAGCCTCCAGCCAAGCTATCGCCATAAAAGGCACTACTTTTACTACCTTTAAATTCCACAGTATTAATATCTCTTTTTTGTTCGATCTTCACTGCTCTAAGGGCTTGTTTTCCATCTTCGGGCACTTCTATCGTGAATTGATAGGCAGCAAAGGGATTCCTTCTCCTATTGTAAGTGGCAGCAGCTCGAACCAAACGCGGAGCGCGGCTAAAAACAGTTTGTCCGTCAGTCATTTCTACTGCTGAAGCCGATACCGTGTTTAAAGAAATAGGCAATAATGTACCTAGCATCAAAACACTGGTACTCAACGAAAATTTGATGAACGATCTATACATTTTAAAACCTCCAATTTGCTTGAGAAACTCTTAAAAGAAGTTAACTATAAAGAAAAAGTCTTACTAAAAACGAATATTGCTAACACGTCTTAAATAAGTATTTATTCTGCAAAGTTTATACCTCATCTAATTACAGTTTCTATATTTAAAGTTGTCATATAAAAATGAAATTAGAATGACATTTTTAAATCTAACGATGTTATAAAAGGTTTAGGAACTATTTTATATCTCTACCGACACTGTTTATATAAGACTTTTATGTCAAAAGATAGATTTTGTTCTAATTTACAAAATAAATATTTTTATATAGTTTTATTGAAACAAAACAAAAAAAGCTTCTAAATTTTCAAGGCATTTTGGCACTAACACTTGAGAATTCAGAAGCTTATCTCTTTGGTGTAAGGATACAAATAACGTCTGTTATRGATATCCTTTGAAGATAGGATGACATATAAATATGAAATYRAGATGATATTGWCAAAATTAATAGAGTTTTTACTTCAACCTTAAWTGCAATAAAATAATGTAATRTTTTGTATATYAMATATTTAAAAYAAATCGAGTTTGTCGATTTCATCCTGATTTAATTTTTTCGGTATATACTCAAAGATTGATAACAAATTTTTACAGCTTTTTGGAAGTAAAACTATGAGTATGTCTTCAAAAGTTTTTAGAAGTCTAACAGTAATTGCAGCGATGACAGCTTTAACTATTAGTATTAACAACCGCGCTGCCACTGCCGAACAACATGATGGTAATTCTCAAATGAATCACGAACAGATGATGAATTCTGATGGACAACAAATGCCGATGCCAGAATGTTCTGATAACTCTGAGATGAATATGAATCAAGAGCAAATGGGTTCTGAGGAACACCAAATGTCAATGAAAAAATGTCCCGATAACTCCGAAATGAATATGAATCACGAAATGATGAACTCTGACGAACGGCAAATGCCAAGACAGAACGATTCGCCAACGTCAGATGAGTAAACAGCTTGCCTGCAAGATATTACGTTATCCCGTCTACCATGTCACATAGATGGGTAAACGACAAAATGCGACAAAGTATAGATTGGATATAAAGTCAAAATTTAAGTTTTCTCGAACACTTTACTAGCTTGCGTGATGGATTCATAACACTAATGAAAAATAAATCCAGTACACTGAATAGACGAAATTTTCTCCGCTTCACTGCTGGAATGAGCATAGCCTTGGGACTCGATAGCCTCATACCCGCATATGCCAAACAAGTAGTCACAGCAAACGAACCTAGAAATAAAGGTAAGTATTCCGATCTCATTGACTTGCAAATTCAACAAACCAAGCTGCCGATTGCCAGCAAAAATGCCTCTACTTTAACAGTTAACGGTTCGATCCCAGGACCTTTAGTACGTCTGAGAGAAGGGCAAACTGCAACAATACAAGTGACAAACAATCTCGACGAAGACACATCACTTCACTGGCACGGACTCATCGTCCCACGAGAAATGGATGGAGTTCCTGGAATTAGTTACGCTGGCATTAAGCCTGGAGAGACTTTTACCTATCGCTTCCCAGTCAAACAAAGCGGTACTTATTGGTATCACAGCCATAGTGGACTACAAGAGCAGTTGGGTCACTATGGTCCTATAATCATCGATCCTATCGAACCAGAACCCTTTGAATACGATCGCGATTATGTAGTGTTGCTGTCAGACTGGACTTTTGAAGATCCCTATGAAGTTCTTGCCAACCTTAAAAAATTTAGCCCTTACTACAATTACCAAAGACCGACTATAGGGCAGCTTGCTAAAAACTTGGCTTGGAATCGAATGCGGATGGACCCTACCGACATTGCTGATGTTACTGGTGCTACTTACACCTATTTAATGAACGGCATGGCATCAGATGCCAACTGGACTGGGCTTTTCAAACCAGGTGAAAAAGTTCGCTTGCGGTTTATTAATGGTTCGGCAATGACCTTTTTCGACATCCGCATACCTGGGCTGAAAATGACTGTAGTTCAAGCCGACGGTCAAAATATTATGCCTGTTGATGTAGATGAATTTCGCATTGCTACGGCTGAAACTTACGATGTTATTGTCGAACTTCAGGAAAATACAGCATATACAGTTTTTGCCGAAACTATGGATCGCAGTGGCTATGCGCGGGGAACTCTCGCACCTCGTCAGGGGATGAGCGCAGCAATTCCCAAACAGCGAACACGCCCCATACGCACTATGGCAGATATGGGAATGGCTGGCGATATGTCAGGCATGGACATGAGTGGAAACAATTCCTCTCACGATATGTCAGGTATGAACATGGGAAGTAATAACTCTTCTCACAATATGTCAGGTATGGATATGGGTGGTAATAACTCTTCTCACAATATGTCAGGCATGGATATGGGTGGTAATAACTCCTCCCACAATATGTCAGGCATGGATACGAGTGGCAGCAATAGCTCATCGCATAATATGCCAGGTATGGACATGGGGGGAAATAGCAGCAACTCTATGTCAAATAATCGAGGAGTAATGCATAGTGCCGATACTCATGGTGCGGGTAACTCTGGCGTAGCAATGATGTCAAAAAGTAGATTAGATGAGCCTGGTATTGGTTTGCAGAACACTAAAAATCATCGCGTACTGCTTTATAACGATCTAATTAGTCTAAAACCTAATCAAAAGCAGCGAAAGCCCGAACGGGAAATGGAGCTACATCTAACAGGAAACATGGAACGATATATGTGGTCGTTTGATGGCAAAAAATTTTCCCAGATAGAAGAGCCAATGGTTTTCTTCGATGGCGAACGATTGAGGCTTACATTTGTCAACGACACGATGATGGAACATCCGATCCACCTACATGGTATGTGGATGGAGTTGGTTAATGGTAGTGGACTAAACCAACCACGCAAACATACTTTGAACGTCAAACCCGCCGAGCGAGTATCGGTCGATGTTAATGTCGATGCACCTGGGTACTGGGCTTTTCACTGTCACTTGCTCTATCACATGAAGGTAGGTATGTTCCGCACTGTGGCTGTTGTCGATCGCTCAACCAGCACAACTTAGTTAATATCTATACTCTAAATCTAGTATTGGCTCATGCCAATTTATCTAGGGTTATCCATGTTTTTATTTTAGGCTGGGATTCCAGTCAAATTACCTATGAGAATAAACGATCGAGGTTATCGCTCTACCTTTGTTGGATTGGTAAGTATTCTTAGTACTCTTTTCTTAGCGCCTGCTGTACTTGCAGAACCAGAATTAGGCATAGAAGCTAGTACTCAAAGCACAAACATCAGTCACAGATTACTCCGCCCTAAACGGACGGAGCCTGCTGTGACCGTTGGTCAAAAAGTAGAGATGCTTACTGACGAAGAACGCTCGCGCTTATCTCAGTCCGATAATATTGATATTCCCAAGCTACCTAGAGAAGATTGGCCTTCGCCCATAGGTGATAATCAAACTTATTATTTACTTTTGTTAGACCAGTTGGAATATCGGGTTAACGATGGAGAAGATATTTTTAATTGGGATGCGATTAGCTGGATTGGAGGTGATTACCAAAGGCTCTGGATAAAAACTGAAGGAGATGTTGGTTTGGATACTGGAGATGGGGAAGCAGAGCTACAGCTTCTCTACGGCAAGCTAATTGCTCCTTTCTTTGATTTACAAGCTGGGATACGCTATGACCAAGTGTACAGTTCTGATGGAGGTCCTGCAAGAGCTTCTGGAGTTATTGGCATTCAGGGTTTAGCTCCTTACCTTTTTGAATTAGATACTGCTTTATTTGTCAGTCAGGATGGAGATATTTCCTTTCGGTTTGGAGCAGAATATCAGCTACTTCTGACTCAACGATTAATTCTACAGCCAGAATTTGAGACAAATATTGCTATTCAAGATGTAGAAGAGTTTGGCGTTGGTTCTGGTTTAAATGACATCGAGTTGGGATTGCGACTACGTTACGAAATTAGCCGAAAATTTGCTCCTTATGTTGGAGTTAACTGGACGCGTAAATTCGGCGACACTGCCGAACTCGCAGAAGAAGAGGGGGAAAGTACGGATAACTTTGCCCTTGTTGGTGGTTTGAGGCTGTTATTCTGAAGCAACGGCATTTCTCTTTGAGTTTTCATCGTGACGGTATACTTTTCAATTTCATCCTCGTTTCATTTTTTTATGTCATCTTAGTGAATATAATCCCTTCTAAAAGCGAAAAAAATATGAATCAACTTAGCTCGACTTTAGTAGATCTGTCTGTTGTGGGTATGACAGAAGGGAGCTTAAAAGCAAGATCCTTGCTAGCGCATAGTGGGCATTCTAATGAGGTAGAAAGTCAAGACAAGCAGCAGACAACAGACGCGCCGCAATCATCTCCAGACAAATCAAAAGCTGAAGAAATGCCGCAGATGACTTCGGATAAAGATAGTTCTTCAGACCATCAAAAGACTGTCGAGAAACAATCTATTCCCACCGAAGAAGAAACAGCCCCAACCGCAAATCCCCAAACAAGTACCATACAGTCGGTACCAGCAAGACCTGTAACCATCGTCGGAGAATCTCTTTTAGCGTTGTTGGTAGCGAGTCCTTTTTTACTATTCGCCCTGAAAAAATGGTTTCATAAATAAACTGTAAAATATATAAACCATACACTAACTGGGTATTAACAGAAACCAATCATGGCAATCAATAAAGCTCGTTTGCGCCACATTCACTTTTGGTTTGCTCCAATTATGTTTTTTCCCTTACTGCTGACTGCGATTACTGGTTCGCTGTTTCAAGTAGCAGTTGCTACTGGAAAAGCCGAGCAGTATCTATGGCTATTAGATTTTCACCGTGGAAAGTTTGGCCGAATTAATTTGGAAATTGTCTATCCCCTACTCAATGCTTTTGGCGTGCTAATGTTAGTGATAACGGGAATAATAATGTGGTTGCAGATTAGACACAAAGTACGTAGAAGGCATTAAAGAATAAGCAATCCACTCTTTTTATATAAGCTGCGATCGCGCCTTTGTCGGTAAGTCAAAAGCTGCCTGCCGTTAAATGGAAGTTTAGACCAGATTATCTCTCTTTTGTCTCTTTTTGAGACGACAATTTTCAGAGGCTCTTTCGAGTATCAACGAATCGCACCCCCACTTTTTTCACTCTCATCTATAAAAGACTTATTCAACAGAGTTAAAAATCAATCTTAATTTTCGAGGCTGGGTTATTTTCTGAATTCTCAAGAACATGGGTATATATGGCAGTAGTTTTAGGGTCACTATGCCCTAAAAAATCTTGAACCTCCCGTAAAGAAGAACCATTTTGCAAGCTCAATGTACCTGCCGTATGGCGTAAACTGTGGGGAGAAAGATTTCGTTCTAAATCGCTGTGTTTTAAGCCACACTTTTCAAGATAACCATCAACTATATGACCGATACCGCTTCGAGATAAACGTTGAGCGTAACGACGATTTGATAAAGAAATAAATAATGGAGATGCTAAAGATAGCTTTTCTTTGGCTAATTTGCGTGTTTGTCGATACTGAACTATTTCTCGAGCCAGATCGGGGCGTAAAACAACAGTTCTGATACTGTTCTTACCATCTAGCTTGAGATAATGCTGACCGTACGATTCGCTAATATCTCCTAGATTAGCTCGAAACATTTCAATGCTACGACATCCCTGAAGAGCCATACAAGCCAGTAGGATGCGATCGCGCAATACCTGTACTTGCTTGGTTTTATCTCCGCGAATTTTATAGGTAGGTAAAATGTTGTCAATTAACCGTTGTAACTCTTCCAAACTCAAATAATTAATCGTGCTACCAATTTCCCGCTTCTCCCGTGGTGCTTTCACCCCGAAAACAGGATTGTCCTTAACCAGTTTTTCTGCCAAACAAGCAGTATAAAAATGCTTGATAGCCAGTAAAGACAAACGAATTGTCGGAGATGTTTTCTCGCTATCGACTAAATGTTTGCGGTATTCTTTGATATTCTCCTGTGTAATTAGGGCAGGATATAGCTCTCGCTCCTTACACCAACTAAGAAATTGATGAACTCGATTGCGGTAGGTTTTGATGGTATCTATACTGGCATGACCATCAGCGATAGTTAGGTTAAGATATCTGTCAAAACAGTCCACCATCGCTTTGACGGTAGGTAAAGTAGAAACGGTAGCGAGAGAATTGCGCTCGCGCTCATTAAATTTAGTCCCATTTAATCGTCTAATTGCCATTCCTTTTCCCCTTAACCTTTCCCCCTTCCCCAAACAATACCAGTAATCTAGAACCCAAAAAAGTTTACTGCGTAGAAGATCGAGTTATCTGCACTAAAAAGTGTTCTGAATCTTATTGCGATAGAGTGTTTGGCTTTCGATCGTTTTATATAAAGCGTAGAGATCAATGAAACACACGGCATTAATCTACATTAATTTCAACAGTTTTACCCCTGGTACGAAGATTGAAACGCTATAAGGTTCGCTATAGCAAATAGCTCAAATCCCATATCCAAAATTCTCGCAACTAATTTTTACATCAGTTAGATCTATCTCATCAAATTTTTCTTTCTCTAAATCTACTTTCCAAGCTCGGCTGATTTCGGTCAGAGTTTCTTTGTTGCTATCGAGTCGGGCAATAACTATAAGAGTGGGATCTAGTTCTCCATTAATACTACAAAGATGGGGCAACCCGCCCAAAATTGTTTCGGTTTCGTTGTCAATTGATGACAGTGATAAAACATTGACGACTTTAAACAAGCTCTTACCTTGATTATCCCTCTCGATAAAGCGATCTAATAAAAGTAGTTCTCTTTCGGCAATGACAACAGAGGTTATCGAATAGTTGTTATCGACCGCCCAGGCTGCTTTTTCTTCATACATTTCTGGCAGAGGCGGATGCTGAATCCCGATCGGGTTTAATTCTTCTGCCTTTAAAATTGTAGGAAGAGCAAACAAAGCAGAAGCGACAATAGTTACCATCGATTTCAATAAATGTAACATTGTTTAATACTATCAAAAAATAATGTATTTACGGGGATTGACTTTGCGATTGTTTTCATAGGTCATAAAGTGCAAATGAGGACCAGAACCAACACCTTCAGCACCGACCAATCCAATAACCTGACCCGCTACGACAAAATCCTGCGCTCGAACGTAAATTTCGCTCATGTGACAGTAACCAGTTCTCAAGCCGCTAGGATGTTCGATTAGAATCAAACTGCCGCAGCCAGAATTATCCCTACCTGCATAAGTAATAATTCCATCGCCAGCAGCAACAATTTGACCTGGATAGCGCGAATCGCCCGACGAATAAGCAAGGTCGATGCCAGCGTGAAAAGTAGAGGCGTTGGGAATACCAGTATTGCGGTAGCCATATTCGCTAGTAACGATTGCTCCTGCTAGTGGATTAATCAAGTCAACACCTTCTATGGCAGGTAAAGTTGTTGACTCGGTTGGAGAAACGGGAACTGGAGTCGATATAGAGGCATGATTTACCTCTACATCAATAGGATCGATTAAGCCAACAAACATCGTATCTTTTTCGTGGTAGGTAAGAAAGGGAATCGGACCAATAGCATAAGGCGTACACCCCAACCAACCCATACAAATTCGTAAGAACAAAACCATATCTACTCGACCTTCAGACTCGTCAACGTCCCAAACAACAACTTTAAACTGATTCCCGAAAGGTAGGCGACCTGTGGGTTCTCTACCGCCGTTGTAAGCACCCAATATGCCATGTCCGCCGCGAACATCTTGATACTTGCCGCTAATCCACTGCTTGCCATAGCTCCAATCGGCTAATTCTACATAAGCGCATTCGCGATCGCAGGGAACGTTAAATCCCTCTACATCGCTGCCAGAAATAGTATTTTCTCGTCTGCTTTCAGCAGCACCGTAGGCAATATCGACAATACCGATTAGACCTGGAGTTACGGTTACTTCGACATTAGTTTCACTGTCGGTATAAGTTGTCGTTTGCGTTGAGTTACTTCCTAATTCTTCTTCAAATACATAGTTCAAGGGTAAGTCCCATAATCCAGGCACTTCTTCTAAATAGCTATCGCGCCATTTTTTAAAATTGGATAGAGAGGTACTAGTTAGTTCGGGAATACTATCGATTGAAAACTCTTCCAAATCTAAATTATCAAAGCTAAGATCTCCCAATCCCATATTCTTTAGCATCGCAATTTCGACATTGGCATAGCTAGAACCAACTAGTTCCAAAATCGGTTCTACTTCTCTAACCTTGAAAGCTTGTAGTTGGGGAATGGCTTCGACCAAATCGGAAATAGTTTGTTTTTCAATTAGTCTAAAAGCAGATAGAGGAACCGTATCTATCTCCGTCATGCTATTGCCCAGCACATGTTCTAAAGTTAGATTGCCTAGAGAAGAATTTTCAAAATCGCCGAGTTTCATAAACTGAGCGGGGTTATCCCCTTCACTCCAGCTACGAGACAGAGAATACCCCAAAGCCCTATCTAGTGAAAGATTGGAATTAAATTCACCCCCACTAGGAGTATTTCCCAAGCTTGAAAAGGTAATCTGACTCCAATCTGGATATTCTGCCGTAAGCCCATTTTGCTCTACGGTAAAAGTAGGAATTTCTTGAGAGGAAACATAGTAATGTTCTTCATGACTTTCTTCTCCTTGACCGTAGACAGCAATTTGACCGACAAGATGAAGACAAATTGTTAGCATAATCCCCAATAATACGAATAGAGACTCGATCCGAAATTTGATAGTCATCTATGTTGAGAAAAATTGATGTGGGCGTAGCAAGATGATTCGATTCTTTCTTTTTTCAAACAGTCTATGGCTTGCGAGACTTCTACTTCCAATTCAGTATTTTCACGCTCTTTAAGAACTCCGAGCGACTTTTTATAGTCTCCAAGAGCCAGATCTTTATACTCTCGCTCTTGCTTGAGATCGAAGCCAAATTCTATAGCTTTTTCGTGTTTACTTCGATCGATTGCTGCTACTCTGAGAAAATTACTCCACTTAAATAAAAGATTTGCCCTAGCAGCATAGGTTTCGGGCAGTTTGGGAGCGAGTTCGACCGCCTCGTTTAAATCTTTAATAAGATATTCGTACTGCCAGGGTTCGGCTCCGCGAGAACCAAGTACTAGCATTTGCGCTTTTTTCTCAGCATTGGGGCGATCGCAAAAAGACATTACTCCTGCTAAGAAAATTAGTAAGAGTAATATCTTGGGACGATAAATTTTGGAAAATTGCCAACTGAGAAAGTCAAATTGAAAACCTATATTACTATTCAACATCAACCAAACTCCAAATTAAAATAACGTTCGATCCACTCTGTATCTTTCTTCTTACGCGAAGCAACCAAAGCCAGATATTTTTTGTATTGATTTTTATCATCTTCTGTCGGATGCTCGCCAAAAATTGCTCCTTTACCCCAATCCCAGGGAGGAAAAAAACCAAAATTATCTTTAAAAACCACTGCTGCCCAACTTGGAAGATAAGAGTTTTTATAGGCTTCTTTTAACTTGGCACGGTAAATTTCTAATTTTTCCCAATCCCCTTCGCTCAAAATTCTCGTCAAATTGAGAAAATCTACCAGCTTTTCGCGCTCGAATTTATATCCGCAGGAGGGACAAATCATTTGAAAGGTGTAGAGAATCACCCCACATCCTCCTATATCTTTAGGGCAAACTTTAACTGGCGGTGGTTGCGCCTCTCCTTTTTGGTTGCCCGTAGTGAGAGTAATTGCGCTTAAATTTTCAATAAATCCGTGTCGGAGAACGTTTCCAGCCTGGTCTAAAATCAGACAATCCTGTTTGTCCGTTTCGGGAGAAAGTCTCAATCCCCTACCTAATTGTTGAAAATAAAGAGCTTTAGATTGAGTGGGACGACACAAAAGAATTGCTTCGACAGAAGGAACGTCAAAGCCTTCAGAAAGAGCGGCACAGGAAGATAAAACTAAAATTTCTCCTGTCGCTAGGCTTTGGTAAATTTGCTCTCTGGTTTGGATAGGCGTATTGCCATCTACATAAGCTGCCGCAATACCTCGCTCGGTAAACGCAGAACAAAGATTTTTGGCGTGTTCGACATCTACGGTAAAGGCAATAGTACGCCTATTATGAGCTAATTTCAACCAGTCTCTTACCGTAGCCTCTATTAGTTGGCTATCGTTACAGGCAATTGCCAGTTGCTTGCTATTAAATTCATTGTTTTTAATACCGACCCGCTCTAGACTGGCGCGGTCGAGACTGTAGTAGCTGGGCTTGACTAAAAATCCTGCTTCGATTAATCGATCGGGCATGGGAGCGCAAATCAAATCTTCAAAAATGTCTCCCAGACCTTGCGTTGCCGACAGTCGCCAGGGGGTTGCGGTCAACCCTAAATATATCGCCTGGGGATATATCCGCGCCATCATTTCTAAAACCACAGAGGAAAATGCCGTCAGGTGACATTCATCGAGCAAGATTAGATCTGCTCGGTATTCTTGCCACCAAGCACGTTTGGGTAGGGTTTGAACCGAAGCAATCTGTACGGCGGCATCGCGGTTTTCTTCGTAGCCAGCTTTGATAAAACCACAGTCGATGCCAAACTTTTGAAACTTAGCAAAAGTTTGAGCGATTAAAATTTCACGATGGACGACAAAAACAATCTTTTTGCCTCGACTTACGGCATCGGCAACTATACGACTGGCGATTATAGTTTTCCCTCCACCGGTAGGGGCAAATATAAGAATACGTTTACGGCGAAAGCGTATTAAGTTATAAGCCTCGGATACAACTTTTTTTTGATAGGGTCTTAAATTTAACATATTAAATCGTTAATTCTCTTTCCCTGTCAGTCTTTTGAGTGCGTTGGTGGGAGATAAGCGTCTTTTGTTGTTGCATCATTTTCTGTAGGCGATTGTCTAGAGTTGCGCCTAGATTTTGAAAGTGTTGGAAATCTTTTGCGGTAAGATTGTTGGTTATCTTATCTCCCTGTCGCTCGAATACTACTCCCCGACCGTCTGCTTTAGAAATAATTTTAAAATTCCGTTCCCCAGGGCGTTCGATATTGTAGTTACCCTGTTCTCCCGCATCCCACTTTTGCGTACCCATATAGTGGAGAAAGCGATTGGCAGTATTTTCGACTTCTTTGGTTTTTATGGCAAAAACTATTTCGCGATCGCTCTGTGGGGCTAAAGCCTGAAGCTGTGCCAAACGTCGTTCGCTTTCGGCATTTAATATTCCCCGATCTTCTCTTAGAGAGTGTCTTGCCTGTTGAAAATGAGCGTAGTCTCGTCCAGACAAATTGCTTTGGGTTACTTTTATGCCCATACTAGTTTTTTGAAACGAGATTAGGCGATTTCCCCGTTTGTCATTAACTTCATAGTTGTTCAAGCCCTTGAGAATGATGTTATAGTCAACGCTTTGATAGGCAGTTTGTTTGTTTTGTTCGTAGTTACGGTTGAAAAGCTCTAAAGCGGTATTGGCTGTTTCTCGCTCTCTATTCCATTGGGGGTAATTGGATACTTTTTGAACTAATGCGCTGGAGAGCGTTTTTACTTTTTCACTTAGTTGACGAACTATCGACTTTAATATTCCCTTAGTTTTACCCTCTGGTAGTTTAGCTACGTCTCGTTCGGCAACTCTTATAGCAGGGGGAATATCGTCTTGGTTAATAGAAGGAGCAGAATCTCGTTCTAGTGCGAGATTATAGGGATGGCTGTCGCTGGCATCTCCAATGCCATCTCTGTCGGTGTCGGAATTTAGCGGATCTGTTCCTTTAGCAATTTCTTCAGTATCGCTCAATCCGTCTCCATCAAAATCTAAATCTGCTTCTGGTTCCATCCAAGGGTCCCATTCAGGAGAAAAAGCGTCTTTATATGTAAAGGGACGCTCCGTTTGTAGTTCTGGTTCTAACTCGATTTGATTGACGGTAACGGTACCATCTCGTTCCTGGCGAAACAGAATATCGTCATCGAGCTTAATTTCATAGTTGGGAATTTTATCTTCATACAAAGGTGCTTTATCGGGGTCGGATGCTTGAAACAATAAAGTTTTCAGGGTTTTAGCATCTTCAGAAGTGAGATCTTGTCTAAAACCTCTAGCTGTTTGTCCCTTTACGACTCGACGACCTTTTTGAATGCGTAAGTTATTTAGTTGCTCGATAGTTTTTTTAGTATTTTGAGCGATAATTCCCAGGAGTTGATTGATATCTTCTCCCGCATTTTTAAATTCTTCTAGCTGTCTTAACACAATTCTTAGTTATTAAAGGGTTTTAAATATTTGCTGAATATTGAGATTGACGGTGCGATCGACAACAATTTCTCCGCCAATGTGAAATAAAATCGTTTCTCCGTCTAGCCTGTATTCGCTAAAGCTCGGTTGTAGGTCGGGAGAACAGGGAATGAAATTGAATTGGTTGCCCCGTTCGTAGCAAATATAGGTAACATCATCAAACCTAATTTCTAAAAGTTGGGGTTGAAAATCTGGGTTTAAAGGAGGTAAGGTACGTAAGTGCCTTACATATTCAATTATTTCTGGCTCTTGGCGTAAAGTTTCTATTGCTTTTGAAGATAGTCCCCAAGCAGACAAATCTAATAATTCTAGATCAGACATAACTAGCAAACTCCTCACGTTGACGTTTTAAAACTCCGTAATCGCTATCGTTAGAGAGAGATGTATCTTCAAAGGGAAGAAGTTTCTCGGCTGCCTCGCGCCGCTCGATTAAGGCAGCTTCTCTCTGTTTTTCGTCTAAATGCCAAGTTGCTGCTTGCTGGCATCTTTCTGGATAGACATATTCCGTCCATACTTGTTTCATGTTTTCATCTCTATCTAATATTTCTTGTGGCATTTTATACTTCATATAAAGTGGCACTCTCGCCTCACCTCTAGCTTTAAAATCGGGGTTAAACATAACGAATTCTGCCTCTTCAACTTTTGTAAGTTCGTCGGGAGACTTTAAAGAGGTTTTTTGCCTTTGTTCGGACGAAGAATGGCTATGTCCCGATTTACCGTTGGAGTTGGAATGTTGTTTGAAAATGACTTCTTTCTGTCCGCAGCGTTCGCTCAACATTTTTGCGGTTTCCATATCGTTTGAGTTAAAAAAGATCTGAGTATTGGCATTGGCTAAGATAGTTAGAGCTTCATCTTGTCCGTAGCGTTTGCGTATTTGCGACCATAACTGTGCGATTAAAAATACAGCCAAACCGTTAGAACGGTCATAAGTCATCCATTTTTCTGCTTTTCGCCAGTAACCGAGGGGAAATTCTTCTAACATCAACAGCAGCGGTTGGGTTCTTGGCAAACTCATGTTTTCTTCTACCAAAATTTCGATTGCCGTAGTCAACACGGGCATTACTATATCTTTTTTGTCTATTGGCGGCTGCACGAACAAGATTTTTTTACCCGTAAAGTTCATCGGGATCGTACTTTTGCCGATAAAAGCGTTAAAAAATTCTTCCTGGGTAAAATTGTCAAAAATCAATCCTGCCGTAGCAGCAACACCAGCAATTTGCTTGCTCGAAGCCTTACCCGTCATAAACTGCTGGAAACTGTTTTCAATCCAAAGATTCAACCTATCTGTTTTATAAGCTGCCTGCAAGCGATCGCACAAATCGGGAAGTCCTAAAATGCGTTTTGCCATTAAAAGATCGGGATAGTCCGAACCTTTAGTCAACATTAAAATAGACCGTAATAATATTTCCCCCGAACCGCTAAAAAAGTCGTCGGTCTTACCAGCACCTTCGGTTTTAGCGTTGGCTTGAATGGTTTTAGCTATCTGCTGGGCGCGAGTCGAATCTTTATGACCCCGCATCCACTCTACGATGTTGAAGCGATCGGTGTAGGGTTTGCCTGGAGCGAGGTAGTAATCTTCATAATCGTGCGCTTTGGCATAGGGAGCGTTAATTTGTGCTAGTTCTCCTTTAGGATCGAACACTATTAACGGATGTCCATCGCGAATTGCTGCCTGAATGACTCGGTTGACAACCGTAGTAGTCTTACCACAGCCTGTAGAACCCAGAGCGATAAGATGTTGATTGAGACTCGGCAGGGGCAAGCTAGGCAACTTCCCCGTCAGCCAAACTTTTAGTTGGGGTTTCCACCCATCAAGGGGTTCGCCAGCAAAAACTGCGGTTTTGGCAAGATCTTTTTTTTGTCTTTGTTTGAGAACCGCTTTTATGGCATTGAGCTTTTCCTGTCTGCCGCTAAAACGAGCATTTGCCAATATTCCTTTTCTATTTCTGCCCAATAATAAGTTAAAGCACATAAGAAATGCAAAACAAGCTATTAAAGCTAGAACTTCTGTTTGAAAAAAAGGCTTTAGTAAAGCTCGATACTCCTGGGGAATAGCTGCTGCTGAGTGAGTTTCAATTTTGATGCGTTTGCTCATTGGACTACGGGTAATGGTGTTTGAAGTTTATTAGGTAGCGGTTGGCGATTGCCCAATTCTTCTAATTTGCGGACGACTTTCATTGAAATTCCCGCTTTAGCCGCCGCAGCTTCAACCGTATTTTCAGTTCTAACTAAGTTGATAAAGTTCCGCAGACGGTTATGTAGTTCGGGATTGTTAAGGTATCGTTCGCTAACGGCAACCTGAAAGCCCCTACGATAGTTTGTAATTTGCTCGATACTTACTAGAGGTGTGTATTGTCTGTTTTCTGCCAAAATTTCTACTACTGAATAAGTGGGTTGACGATCGGATAAAACTATGTCGAATACGTAAATATTTTCATCGGTAATGACGCTCATGCGGGTGCGCTCGACTTTTCGCTCTTTGGGAACCAACTCGACGGGTTTTCGCTGGAGATAGAGTAAGGTCGCCTGACAGGGACGACCGCCACTTTCTGGTAGAGAACTCAAACATTCGGGATCGTCGGAACTTAAAAATAGAGAGGAGCCGACCAGACTAACCTGACGAATTTTTTCCTGGGTCGGGCGAAAATTTACAATCGTCGAACCCGAATCGTAAGGATGGATGTTTATTTCAACTACTTTGGCTTCTATTCCTTTAGCTTTTCGGGCAGGAACTCTCTCTATGGCTTCTTGAGCGAATGCGGGGAAACCACAAAAGAACAACAGAATACCGCTAGCTACAAAAGTTTTTGACATGATATCTAGTGATTTGGCGGTAGGGGATAACGATAACGCTCGGCAGGTTGTCTGGGAGGAAGAATTAATTGGGGTTGGTTCAAAGGATTGCTAATTCCCTCATCTATATTTTTAATAGAAGCAGCGGGTATGGTAATTTCATTCCTAACATAGAGCCTTAACTCAGTTCCTACTGGCAAAAAATAAAGCTGCTCGTAAGAACGATAGTCTTCCCTTCCTTGAAGTAGATAACGTACTTCTCTTTGGCTCTGCATCAGGTTTTCTACCAAATTTCCCCGACTACCTATTTGACTGCCAATTTCCCAGGCTTGACTGGCAGAATCTAGTACGTCGAGAAAATCACCATTTCGTTCCTCCTCATCGGGCATGGGCATGGCGACAATTGGCTTGCCTTCAACAGTCGAAAACCGAATCGCTCCTTCGGGAAGAGTAATTTTAGAGGAACGGTCGGGAATGTGAGCTTCAAGAGCGACAAACTCAATTAGCTCCGAGCGACCTAAAGATTCGGCTCTTACTAAAATTGTCGTTCGAGCGGGTAAAAAGATTTCGCCGTTGGCAGCTTTTAAAGGTTGCTTTAAAACCACGCTAGTAATCGAACTTCTCTCGCTTGTAACGCCGCTCAAATCTTCTACCCAAGGAGAAGATAAACTAGCTCGTGCTGAAGTTCCAGTTGGCAGAGTTAGCATTTGTCGTTCTTGTAGCAGAGGAGCTTCTATGGCAGGATCGATCGTGGGTAACTGTTGGGAACTATAGTCGGCTACGGTTGTTGCTTTTGGCAATGAATTTGCTTCGATTCGAGCATTTACCACAGTAGAAGAATCGCTCTCCCCCGTTCCAGCACCATAAACACTTGCCATAACGGGGGCGGGTGGTGGTGTAGGCGCGACTTCGGGCGCAGCAGTAACGGGTTCGGGAATAAAACGTTTGGGTGCGACTCGTTTGGGTGGTAGAGTTCTAGCAATGGGAGCGGGAGTGGGAGTAGAAGCGGGTTTTGAAGACTCGGTTTTTGGAGGAGTTTTTTCGGGTTGGCTTTTAATGGGTAGGGCTTGTTCTTGTTTGACAACCGCTAGTTGAGCTTCAGCTTCTTCTAGTTGTTCGCTTACTGCTTCTAATTCCTGCTGCAATTGTTTTATCTGAGGATCTGGCTCGGTAGCTTTAGCTTCATCTTGGTTATCCCCACTAAAATTATTAGAAGCAAATAAATAGACGAGTCCAATAACGGGTGCTAGCAGCACCGCTGAAAAAGCAGCTTTGGGAATTGCCCTTCTGTTTACCTGCCGCTTGAGTTGGGAGTTTTCCTCAGTTTCAGCATCAATAGCTAAATTACTCTCTATTGTCTCGGCAGCAGAAACACCTGCTACGGCTTTTAATTTTTCCTTCGTCCAGATTGTAGCCATTTTTTATAAGTCGAATGATAAAAATTCGATGTCTTTAATTTGCAAACCCTCTTTTTTCCACTGATAGCTCAACTTTTGGTAAATCGAAGCGTTTTGAGCGGGGGGGTATTGGGGAATTGGAATTGGAGCTACGATAATTTTTCGGCGATAAAAATCTACTTTCCCCGTCGGTTGACCGTTTCTCAAATGACTGACAGTTGCTACTACATTAACGGCATAAATCTGTTTTTCCTCGTCGATAAGTCGAGCCTTGCCCAATTCGTCAATTTCTAACTGAGTAGTAGAATCGCCAGAAAAATAATCTTCTGGTATCCAGCCTTCTGCAACATAAGCACTGACAAATTTTTCTCTTTTATTGGCAGCTAGAGCATACGCTCCACTAACTACATTTGTAGGAATCTGTTGCCCGTCTATATAAATACCGCGATCGACTACTTTAGAGTCAGTTTTTGTGGTCAGGTTGTTAGATAAAGAAAAAGTATAGGTTAACCACTTACTAACATAGTTTCTGACTACTAAAGGTTCGCGATAGTTAGGAGATTTAGGATTGGCAACAAAGGCAGTTCCATCGGGTTGCTGGACAAAAACCGTATCCGCTCCTTTAGCCAAACGCGAACAGCTACGGGCAGATAGATATGATGAGCCAGCTAAAGCAAAAAACATCAAACATAACCCCGCAAAGGAAAGTGCTAGAATATCTTTCTCGCCAATGTTTACTCGTCGAACCTGTGGAAGTTTGCTCATGACAATGCCCTCAAAATTGTTATCGCTCCACTGGTCGCACTCTGCCAGATAGCTATTCCTCCTCCCCTCGCCAATACCCAAGATAGACAAGGAGCAAACAAGCCAATCAATAGCAAAAAACCCGTATCTGCATAGGTCTGCGTACCAGATCTGGCAACTACCCAGCCCACCATCCCGACCGTAATCGCATAACTCCATACCGCTACGGCGATCGATAAAAAACTAATCAGCCAGTACCATAAGAATTTAGTAGGAACGGGAACGGCACTTAAAGCTACGGCAACAGGAGCATACAGCCCCGTCATTGCTAAAGCTAGCTCGAAAAGGTTGGCAAACCCCCACTGGCATAACTTTAAAAACTGGTGAATTATAGCTTGAGCTATAGTTCCAACAATCGGTCCATCTAATGTCAATCGTCCCAATCCTCCAATCATTTGAGTCGGATCGTCGATAATATCTTGGACATTTTGGACTACTCGATCGCTCAGTCTTCTCAATCCTGCCAGCGCACCCCATTCTTGTTCGGCTTGACTAATTTTTTCTTCTGCCAGTTCGCCTACCTGTCTGACGCACTCTAGCTGTTGCTCTCCCGTCTTTGCCTCGCAAGCACGAAACTCAACGGCAATTTGCTGTTTGATATCGGAAGTTACCAAAATATCTTTGAGAGCTTCTTCAATTGCTACACCCGATATGTTAATTTCGTAGATAATTTGAGTTTGTTCGATGGCAATCGAACGCATAGCTTTGACAACTGGTACCAACATCGCTCCGTTATTGTTCAGCAAAATTATTACTATCCCCATCCACAGATACTGCTCGAAAGCAATTTGCCATTGATTTGTAGCTAGAGATTTCCAGAAAGCAAGAGCAAAGGCTAGAAAGGTAAAGGATACTATAAGAGAAGATATGTATATTGCTGCCAACCACAGTCCGTTAGTTTGTTGATAGGTGGCATTCCAATATTCATCCCATCCTAAAGAGACGTTCAAAGCTTGTTCGGCGTTTTCTCTAATAATATCAACGCCGCTACCGATGGCTAAATGATAGTTCGATATCGCCAGCATTTTGCTTGCTACCACTTAAAAGCAGGGATATAAACTAAAGAGCGGCTTTCTTGTAAATAGAGTGCTTCGCGCTCTAATCTGTCGCGACGATTTTTTTCATCTAAAGATTCTCCCAAATTGGCTATATTTTGCATTACGCTGGCTTGCTGTTGCTGAAGGGCTAGCAACGAGGCTTGCATTTGAGCGTCGATTTGACTTTCATTCAAAGACATTTCCACGACACGGCTTTGAATTTGAGTCATGTTTTTCATCACATCTTGGGTAACATCTAAACCTTGAGCTTCTAGAGCTAAATCCGACACTTCTTCGGCTATTAATTCGTTGGACTCGATTAGCGATGCGGTAACGGCAACATTTTCATCCAACCATTCTTGTCCCGCATCACCTGTAAGTCTGGCAGCTTCAGCCCTAGCGTATTCGCGGTCGTATAGATTGGCAAAGTCTCTTTCGATAACCATCGAATTAGAGGTAAAAAACTCGGCGTTGGGTAGAGATACTTGGCGAAAACCGCCCGATGTTCTGGGAATGCTATTGGCATCTAGAATGCCACCATCGGGACAAGAACCTGGAATAATTCTTAAAATTTCGGGACAGTCGTTACCCACTCGATCTCCCAATACGGTCACTAAATAATCGAGCGCATCTTCTAAAATCCCCTCCATAGAATTATTAAAATTTTCCGCAGTGTCGATAACTCCATTGACTGTTTCTTTGTTAAGTTCGATTGCGCCTGCCGACGAGCTTATGAATGTCGTACTAACTAATGCAATCGCTAGAATGACTCGAACAATTTTTTTCACTTTCTTCTCCTAAACAAATAGCAAACCTGTTGCCTCGTGGTCTTTCGACGGGGCTAGCTCTGACATTGGCATTCCTGTTTTTTTGGCTCGTTCGTAATCGCGAGCAAATATTGAAATCGCCTCTATTGAATCGGCGTAAGACTCTAGATATCGCTCCCTGGCTTTCTGTTCTTCGGGATTGGAAGCAACTAACGCCATTAGTTCTGGTGAGGGATAGTGAGCTAGATATAATTGTGTACCTTCAGCTAGCATCAACCAGTACGAACAGAGATCGATAGGATTGGGATCGAAATCTTCTCTGGCATTCCGATAAAATACCTCTGGTGGCTTTTTCAAATAATGAGCTAGTCCATCGATATCGCTATCGTCAATCGAGCCAATCATTTTGACATCGGTATTGGTGAGAAGCTTAGAACCAGCAGCACAGTTGGCAACTGAAGGAATATCCTGAGCGAGAAGCGAAACGGAAATACCAGACTTCCCGCCATTTACTACCGTTTCTGCCGTGTTGTAAACTAATGCTGGCTTTTCTAGCAAGATAGAACCTTCATCTACTCTAACCGAACTCCTAGTATGTTCGAGTGCCCTGGTTACGGCTATAGTCTGCGCGATCGTACCAATTAAAGTGATTTCATCTTCGTTTCTCGCTCCACGTAGAGAAAAATTAAGAAAAGGAACGTCAAATTTGACTTTACTAGGACGAGAAAAAGACTGTCCGAAAGGGCTTCTAATAAAGCTAGTTAGCATCATTACTACTTCATCCCTCGCTTCGGAGGAAATTTTACCTCCTCCAAGCTCGTCGAGGTTTATATTAGCAGCTAAATTTCTTAATTCTGGCAAAGTTGGCATTTCCGACCATTCTCGACTGCCGATACCTTTTTGATGTGCCACTTCATACCTAGCTTGAATTTGGGGATCTTGAAAAAAAATAGTAATGACCAAATCGAGAAAAGAACGAATCCGTTTTGCCAGACGGCTTCCTCGTTCGTCACCTAAAACAATGTTTTCAAGAGATGAAAGAATTGCCGACTGGAAAGTAAGTTCTTGTACCTGGCGCACTTTTGGAGACAAACGAGTGAGATTGGGAGTTTGAATGATGTTGTAGTCTTTGTAGGCTACTTCTACGTTAGCTCCCAAACTAGGACCTAAAAAATCTACCATGTCCGAGCAAGTCGTACGTCCCGTAACCATGCCAAAGTCGAGCATGATTGATGGTATGCCGTAACTGAGATCGGTAAAAATCTGCTCGGCTAGTTTGGTGCTTTTTCCCTTCCGCGTTCTAGCAATTGTAAGTTCGTTGTGATGTTTGGTTTGGGCATTTAAATAAATGGGTTTTCCGCCTTCTTTAGTGAGAAATTCTATACCGCGAGAGTCAAAAGATTTCGCCGTTAGAACAGGCAGTGCCAAATCCGAACTTAAATAGACATTCTGCCTCAAAGAGCCAACTAATTGTCGATTGACAAAGGGCTGCTTGTTGCGCCAGAGTTCGGGAACGATATCGGGTTCGCGAATCAATTTTCCTTGAGGAAAAATATTCGTTAATTGACGACACGCAATATCTAATTCGCGAGGAGAGTTTCTGGTAAGGAAAAAAACTATCGAGACGGTAATAGTTCTATCTCCTTGGAAGATTTTTTTCTGTGCTTCGATCGAGTCTAAAATTTCTTCGTTGGCTACAACACTATAGCTCCCCTTTTTTTCGGAAAATTGAGCCATTGACTTTTGAAATTTTAGCGATCTCTGTAAATTTATGTTGTCAAAGGTAGAATTCGATAGTTTTGCTTCCCAGACCAGTTCGCAGTTTGGAGTTTCTAAAAGCGGTTTCCACCAGTACTCAAACTTATGTTCTAGATCGGCGTAACCATCTACTTTTTCTTCTAAAACTACCGCAGCCGTATATTTACTCTTGATTCTTATCCAGTTGTAATTTTCTAAGGGAACGGAAGAGCGACCATTTTCACCTTTTATTAGAACTGAAGCAGGACACAACCTAGAAGCAATCTTTTCTTCAATTTCAATCCGACCGTTTATTTCATTGGCAATAATTAAATGAGGAATTTCTTTCTTTTCAGAGGAGGTAAGATTAAATTCTTTCCAAGCATAATCCCACAATTGCCGTGACTGCATTGGCGATGTTTTTAAACCCATACGGGTGTTTAACTGCTGTTCCCAATGCAGAAAAGATTCGTCAAAACCTCTAGGAAAAATTTCTTTTAAAATTTTGTGAAGTTCTCTGGTTGTTTCACCTTTAAACTTTAAATAAAAGTCTTCAAATGAGATTATTGCTTTTCCCAACCAATTTTCAACAAAGTCTTGTTCGCTTGATTCTCCTGGTCGATATCCCCAACTACAAAAAATATGATTTCGATATTGTTGGCGTGTTCCTCGCTCGGATAATTTTTTTGTATGACTCTGCTGATGGTAATTTAAAACGGTCAAAGCAGGATTGTAATTGACCCAACGTTCCGCTCGATTTTCTAACTCGTCTTCCCTTTCTTTACTATCGGAAAAAGACTTTTGATGAATTCTAATAATTTCATTGGGGGGAAACCCACGAACGCCCTCATTCCAAGCATTTAAAGATGAAAGTTTAGTGCTATAGCCGACAAACGGATGCACGCCAGGAAAGGTAAAGCCAAATCTAAGAGAATAACGTTTATTCTCTTCTAATAAATATGCTCCTGCTTGGCGATTGCGTAGATTGAGTTGGCAAATCGCTCTTAAATGAATTTCGTTTTCGTAATCACGCTCGGACATAGTGGACGATTTACTTTTTTTTTCCTATTAGAGTTTTAGAAGGATAAAATCCTCTCCGCCAACGCTTCGGTTTTCCCCTTAACCTCCGCATAAATTTATCGGGACGAGTACCCGACACCATAAATATCGTTCCTAAGAGCCAAGTTCCTACTAAAATGGCATCAAAAACCTTTATTTTAAGTAAGGACAAGCCATAAATTACGAAAAATACTAAAACTAAGGGAATAACATCGACAAAAGATAGCGGACCGATGACTTTAGCTTTTCCTACTACCTGAGAGATTTTAATAAAATCTCTCTCGTTTTTATTATCCAAAGATTGCTCCTTCCCAAACTGACACCAATACTACTCCCAAAATTAAAGACGTACCGATAAGTCCCCAAATGTGCCAGTTAGAGCCTTGATTGCGAACTCCATCAATTAATGCAACAGCAATCAAGCCAACGCCAATAACCAAGAAAATCGTTCGTCCCGAACCAAACACGACCTCGACAAAATCGGTAGCTCCATCTAAATGATCGCCAAAAATACCGTCTACTTCCGATTCAGCATCATCCAATAATTGTGCTGTTGCTCTCAACTGCATACTGATAGTTAGTATCAAACTTCCTAAAAGTGCGCCTCCAATTCTCCAAAGATTGTAACGATACAATATTCGCCAAACTCGTCGAACTCTTGCTTTCGACAAAAATAAATGTAATCCCGAATCGACGAAGTTTAACCAACGTTTTTTAAAAGATTCGTTTGGTTGGAGTTGCTGCAAGGGCAATAGATCGTCTACCAAATTTTTTTTAGCGTAATTCATGCAAAATTTACTTTCCTATCTATAGTGTTACCTCAATATCGTTAAAGTTTGCTTTAGGCACTAGAAACTTCTGGGTGAAGCAAACTTTTTGCTCGAACAGCTAATTTCTTTTCTAGTTAGAAAAACTGCAACTTGATATCTTTGACTTGCCAGTTATTAACTTGATTTGCAATACTGTTACTGTCTAATAATTATATTAAAATTATTTTCTAGTAAGTCAACTCAAAACCTAAAAAAACGCTTTATAATAAGTTTGTAATAAACCTTGGTGTCCAAAAAGTACTCTTTTTTTGTTTTTTAAAGCTTCATATATTAAAAGACAAAAGGTTTAGCGCAATAAAAGTTTTTATACACTAACTGTCAAAAAAGTCTAAAAAAATAATCATGCTAGTTGGTTACGAATTATTAAGCAAGAATTATAATTTGTTTGACCGTGAAAAATCCAATATCGAAGCTATTAAAAAGCTTCAATTGGCTGGATGCGAACGAATTTATGTTGATTTCGCCGAACACGAACAGAATCAACTAAAGGAAGCTTTTAAACTTTTAAACAAAGGTGATACTTTGGTGGTTTCGAGAATTAGTAAATTAGGATATTCAAATCTAACCTTATTACAAAATTTAAATTTAATTAGAGAAAAAGGCATATTTCTGCGTAGTTTAGAAGAATTTTATTTAATTCCCTCTAGTTCTATAGACATAAAAAAATTAATCGAGAATTTATTTTCTCTCGAAGAAAAACTTTCTAAGTTCTCAGTATCCGAAATAGAAACTGAAAGCAAAATGGGTAGACCCGAAACTATGACGGATGAAAAATGTCAAATGGTCGGTATTCTAAAAGCTTGTTGCCAAGAAATATCCGTAAGCCAGATCTGCAAAATAATAGGAGTTTGCCGACAAACTTATTATAATGCTAAAAGAAAGGGCAAACTCGATAAATATTTATTTAAAAGTAAATAATAATTGACGTTGCTGGATTGAGGTATGATTCAACAAAAAAGCGATTTCCTCTGGCATTCGCAAAGCCAACCACATATTTAGAAAATCATACTTTTATTTACCAAAGCCTAATTTTCTTGTGCCATCAACCAGATTGAAGTATTAAAAGTTTCAGAATCGGATAAGAGATCCCGAATATATACATCGTCAACAAATTCTGAGTTTTGCTCTCGATCGGCTTTGCCGCTTTGCTTTGCGAAATCGCTTTCTCTGTTTATATCTATTCCCGTACCACCAACCACAAAATCATTTAATATATCGCTAAAACTATACCAATTGCCACTAGCGTTAGGCTTGAAATTTGTTGCTTCGGCATTATCTTCAGAAAAATCAACTGCATCGCGATCGCCTGTCAGCATAGTGTCGTTATTACCAAATAATTCGCCATTATCGGACATTTCTGGTTCTTTACCACTATCTTCCGTTCCCTGGCGAGCGTAATCTTCTGTTAGATTTTTCATACCAGAATTCCCCCCAGCTAGAGGAGTACCAAAAACCTGTGTCCAGTAATAATTGTAGTTAACCGCACCCGTATCTTCTGCTGCATGTTCGTAGCCAATGCCAATTTCCGTGTAGTTGGGATTGAGAATGTTGGCACGATGATCGGGGCTATTCATCCAACCTTCTACTACTTCTTCGGCGGTGGTTTGCCCCGCAGCAATATTTTCGCCTACAGTCGAATATTGATAGCCACTATCAGTAGCGCGATTACCTACATCAGAACCGTCAATTCCTGTATGACTAAAAAAATCATCTTCTGCCATATCATTACTATGGTCTTGAGCGGCATCAACTAATTGAGAATTTAGTTTTAAAGGATTTAATCCCGCTTTAGTACGTTCGGCATTGGTTAGGTCGAGAACTTGGTTTACAAACATATTTTTACTTGATTTAATTTTGGTTGATGTTTTTCAGTCAAGAGCGATAACAATCGTACTGACAAAAATTGTTAGAGATAGGGTGCAGCAAAAAAACAAGATAAAATGAACGAATTTTAGTTTTATTGAAAACTGAAAATTACGGGCAAAGTTGCTAAACTTAACTGTTAATTGCTGTAAATAATCCAGTTTTGACGAAACACTTTTTTTTGTTTGTTTTTGAGCAAATTTTAAAAGCGGATTTAGATCGATCGAGGGACGCTTTTTAGGTTTTGTCGCTCGAACTCTTGATTTGGAACGCACCTGAGAATTTACGGCAGCTTTGCTATTTGCCAAATTCATAACTGATAGCGTTTGAGTCAAAAACTTGTAGTTAAACGCGCAATAACCTTGATAAACTAATCTAATCGTAGATTCAAGCTCGTCTCCTTCATTGAGTTTGAGTTTGGAAAGATAACCATGCACTCCCGCTTTAATAGCTCGCGTAACGTAGCTTTTTTCCTGATGTGCGCTAAAAACAATTATTTTTAAACTAGTATAGCTTGAAAGTTTTTCGATCAACTGATAGCCATTTATTTTCGGCATTTCGAGATCGAGTATCAAAACATCAGGGGTTAGACTTCTAACTGCGCTAAGAACCTCCTCTCCGTCAATAGCAGAGCCAACTATTTTCATGTCTTTCGATTTAAGACAACATTTTATTACTTCTAGAAAAAACCTTTGATCGTCGGCAATTAATACTTTGATGGGAGGTTGTTTCATAGAAAAAAAAAATATGAAAAACGAACTCGCGCCTAAACCGCTTCGCGGTAGCCGTTAACTGTTAGCACTAAGTCTTACATAGCTAAAGGCTAGAAGCTCTAAGCGCGAGTGGTTTATTAAACTAAAGGAGCAAGACCTTAGAGACGTTAGAAAAAGCAACATACTCGACATGAGAAATAAACAAGCTTATTGCAACAAAGCTCGCGTTCGAGTGGTCGATAAATTACTAATTATTAATATCAAAAATGTCTTTGTTTTTAGTATATAGCAAAAAACATTTTTTAAAAGCGTTTAATTTAAATAATATCAATTTTTGCCAGAACCAATTAAGCGGCATTTGCATCAACGGCGGCATCTAAGAGAAATTCGGTTTTTGGAGCATGAGAGCTTAGGTTAGCAGGGCTATCGTTTACTATGTAGTCACCTACGGAGGTAAGACCATCAAATCTCCGATTGGAACTGACTACATCGCCGTATCCAGCATCAGACCATGCCCAATAGAAGCTACCAAGATCTCTTTTATAAGTTTCATCCCATACTTTTTTGTAAGTATTAGGTTTATTGCCGTAGCCGTTCTGCGTCCCAATACCGAAGTTAGACGCTCCTACCAAAACTGGTGCGGAAAAATTCGCCAGTTTATCGAGATTGGCGGTAACTCCTCCTCGATTCTCGATTTCTGAATAGGCTTGAGTTACGAAAACTACATTCTTTAAAGGATCGGAATTTAAAATCGCCTCACCCTGATTGAGAATCATTTCAAATCTCTGCCCATAAAAACCCGCCGTGATTTCAATCGGGGCTTTGTATCCAAGGGATCTAATTTCTTTAATTGCTTGAATAGAATCTTCTCGCCACTTATTCTCATCCTCATGAATTACTTCGCCCTGTGCGTGAAGCGTGACGTAAGCTTCGTTATCTTGAATTGTTTCTATGACCTTTTTGTCCCTAAAATCAACGTGTCCTACTGAAACCCAAAGATTATTATCTACTGCTTTTTCAAGGGCATTCTCAAACTCTTCTGGTCTTCCACCTATCAAGCGCGTGGCGTTAGCTCCCGTTTTAGCGAGTTCGTCAACACAATCGCCATTGCCATCGATTAGAGAACCATTTTCGTAAGGGTCATTCCATTCACCCGAACCCTGATATTCACCATAGCGAACGACATTTTCAATTCCTCTCATTATCACCTTATCGCCATTTGCATCGTAGAGAAATCTTCCTTTTACTTGGAGGTGCGAGTCATTTAAGTCATTTTCAGAGCCATCGAGATAATCCTCTTGTTTGGCAATTTCAGACGACGAAGTATCTGCCGAGTCGTCATCAAATGTGTTTTCTCCGTCTTCGACACGGAAATTTTCGTTATTATCTACCGTTGTATTTTCTAAAGCAATAGGTTTTCCCGTCGCGCCTTCAGGAGTATAATTTCCAGCATCACCAGAAAACTCTGGCTCTGAAATATTTTTTATGGCTACAGGTTCGTTCGCCACACCATTACCACTTAAAGAATAATTTTCGGGAGCAACTACTTCTCCCTCTATTTTATTGGCATTAAAGGTAATAGTTTCGGTTTGACCGCTGGCTAAATCTTTGTTGTAGTCGAGATTACCGAGTACGTATTTGTTGCCCTCCTTATTGATAATCTTGGCATCCCAAATGTCGGTAATTTCAAACGGGGCTTCAAACTCTAGCTTCCATCCCCCGTCTAGATTTTCGCTTTTATTGGTTATGTCGAGCTTGCCTGTAAATCCGTCATACCACTCCGCCGAGATGTAAAAACTAGCAGCAGAAGAATCCACATTATTGTGTGTTGTTATGGTTTCTAATGCTGGCGATTCGACCGCTCCGTTGCTACTACTTAGAGAATAATGTTCGGGAGCGACTATTTCTCCATCAACTTTATCGGCGTTAAAAGTAATAGTTTCGGTTTCACCGCTAGCTAAATCTTTGTTGTAGTCGAGATTGCCAAGTACGTATTTATTGCCCTCCTTACTAATAATTTTGGCATCCCAGATTTCGGTAATTTCAAACGGGGCTTCAAACTCAAGTGTCCAACCATCGAAATGTTCGCTTTTATTGGTTACGTCGAGCTTGCCCGTAAATCCAGAATACCACTCCGCCGAGGTATAAAAATTAGATTCAGTATTCATTTACAAATAAGTAATATAACGTAAGCTTCAATCAAAATGCAAAGCCAGAAAACTTTTTTACCTAAAATATAACTTTTTTTCAAACCGACAATCGAGACACCGTTACTTTATCTCGCCAAATAGATAAGAGGCGATCGCATTTTTCCAAATCTGGCTCGGCAACGTAACAGTTGCATCCTAGTGTATCGATCAATTCTAACAATCGAGGTGTAGGAATATAAGAAATTACTACTATATCATTACCTTCTGTCGTGGTACCAAGGCAGTGTTCGATCATTTTTAATATCGATAGTGGGTCAATATCATTGAGTTCTGAACGAAATAAAAGGTCGGATTTTGCCTTGATTTTGGGAATTAAAGAATTATTATTGTTCGGCGGAAGGGTTACAGTAAGTTGAATTTTTTTGGGAAGGTGACTGAGAAAACTATTATCTTTGGGATTTCCACAAAAAAGCCGATGGTAATTTCCTATTTGCCACCAACTATTTAAAACAGCTTTTTTCGTTGGAATAACTGCTACGACTGACTGCTTGGGTTCTAGTTTGGATTGAGGTGAGGATGATATCCGATTTCGGTGCTGAGATTTTTGTGATTCGAGTTGTAAATCTTTCGACGGAAGTTCGTTTTCCAAAGAATTTACTTTTTTTTGTTCTTTATGCTTGAGCTTAATTTCTTTAGCAAGTTTCTCTGTAATTATTTCACCTTGCTTTGCTCGTTCTAGTGCTTCAACAGTCGCTCCTTCTGGAGTTGTAGGAGCGGCTAATTGATACAAAGCACTTTGTAGTATATTTAAATCTGTCAGACTGACAGATTTAAAGCGTTCGGCAACCTGCATAAATCTTGCCGCAGTAGAATAACTCCAGTTAAATTCTACATCGAGCCAATTATAAAAGTTACCGTGACCTAATTTATCTTTGACTTCAGTTAAGTATTTACCTATATCTACAATATCCTGTGCCGTTCTTCTGATTAATTTTTTGATTTCTACAGTTCTATCTCGCACGAACAATAGAGTTTCTTCATCTAAGTTGAGTGAAGTGTAGTTAAAACCATCACTTGAGGAAGAATCTTCTTCTGGCTTCAAAAATAAAGAACTTTTTTCTTTTAAACTATCATTGATAATAAATTCAAAATTCTCAATCAGCTTATCAAAATCAATAGGCTTACTATAGAAAGCTAGTACTGGAGAAGAAGAATCTCGGCTATTGTAAACATATGTCGTGTAAGCTGAAACAACAATTATATAGATCTTCCTTTTTTGTGAATATTTTTGAATTATTGTCTCTATCAGCTTTTCTCCCCACTCTCTATCTGGGTTTTGAGGATCGTAATCGTAAGTATCTTCACTTCGTTCGGGAATTCTCAGATCTACAAGTACGGTGGATATTTCTAGATGTTTATCTAAAATTTCCAAAGCATTATTAAAAGCATCGGCAAACAACAAATCTTCGGTACGAAGTCTGGCTTTTAAAGTGAATACTTGCCGATCTGTCTCGGCGCGGCTAACTTCGTCATCGACGTAAAGTATTTTGCCACGAAATGGAATTTTAGGAGCTTCTAACAACGACATAATGTTTTTTATTGTCAATAAATAAGCCCGAGGGGGCTATACTATTTTAAGAGTTCAAAAAGCTCTGTATGAAAAGCTCAATACAGATAGCTTTAGATTTTTATTTTAAATCGATTTAGTTTGTATGTCTTTAATAAGGATAGCGGCGATTGTTGCTGTAGAAGTAGCAACGCTGACAATAGCGGCTGGKGTGGCAACCGCTCAAGTTGCGCCAAGAATTTTAATCAAAGATGTAGAAATTAGGGGAAACACAATTTTCGATTCCGAATTACAGTCAATGGTAGCGTCCTATGAAGGTAGAGAAATTTCTTTAGAGGAAGTCTTTCGGCTGAAAGACAAAATTAGTAAATATTACATTGATAATGGCTATAAAAGTAGCGGAGCCTTTCTTCCTCCTCAAAGACTTACAGACGGTCGCGTTCAAATTCAAGTTGTCGAGGGAACTTTAAAAGCCATTGAGATCGAAGGTTCTAAAAATTTAAGCGAAGCTTATCTAAAGTCCAGACTGCCAAAAGAAGGAAAACTGCTAAATGTCGATCGTCTGTATCAATCTCTATTAAAGCTGAGAAGCGATCCTTTAATTAAACAAATAAATGCCGAACTAATTGAAGAAAAAAAGGGACAAAATATCTTACTGGTGAATTTAGAGGAAAATTCGCCTTGGAATTCTCAATTGTCCGTTACCGATGGCTATGCTCGCAGCATTGGCGGTTTTGGTGGAAATGCCCAAGTTACCCACCAAAATTTATTTGGATTCGGCGATCGCCTTACTTTAGAACGTTCTCAAACTGAAGGTTTGGGTCGTACTGGAGGTCGCTACTCTTTTCCTTTTAACAGTTTAGATGGCAGAATTGCTTTTAGTTACAACAACGCTCAGAGCGTTGCGGTTGAGGAAGAAATTGAAGAATTAGGTGTTGAAGCCGATTACGAATCTTTTCAGCTAAATATTTCACAGCCTCTTATTGCGACTCGTACCGACAATTTTAGTCTCGGATTGGGAATAGAATATATCGATAGCGAGACTTTTGTGTTAGAAGATCTGTCTTTTTCCTTTGTAGAAGGATTGGAAAATGGTGAAACCAAACTTACCGTATTGAATTTTTCTCAGAATTATTTGAGAAATGGCAATAATTCCTTATTGGCGATCGAATCTAAATTCAATTTTGGTATTGATGCTTTAGGTGCAACTCAAAACGAACTGGGAATTGACGGTATTTTCTCAAGCTGGCAGGGAAATTTACAGTATTTAAAAGCGTTCGGCAATGAAAATGCTATGGTATTGAGTACTGGTATAGCTTTTCAATTAACTACCGATCGCCTGCTGCCTATCGAACGGTTTACAATAGGTGGAGTTGATAGTGTTAAAGGCTATAGTTCCAATATTGGCGATGCGGATAATGGAATTGTAGGTAATATTGAGTTGAGGATACCAGTTATTGGCAGAAGAAAATCGAGCCAGATTAGCGTCGTTCCTTTTATAAATGCTGGTACAATTTGGAATAATGATGAAGAACTTGCAACAAACAGCAATTTTGCTTCTACTGGATTGGGACTTATCTATCAATCAAGCTTTTTAGAAGGAAGAATTGATTACGCCATTCCTTTAATAGAAGCACAAGGGTATGGAGAAACCGATACCGAACAGCGTTTTATCTTCTCTTTAGTAATTTATCCTTTAAAATTTGGCTCGGTTTTCTAGTTATTAAACATTTTGAAAAACATCTATAAAGGTCGAATTGTAAAAAAATGCGATCGTATCACTGTCAAAATTACCAAAATTCGCTGAAAAAAATAGCTAACTATAGCTCTACTGCTTTCTTCAGGTTACAATGCTAACCAAGCAGATTTCGGATAATTATTCGGATGTGCCTTAAAAGCTGAGAACACCGACATCTTTTGGCGAAGGTCATCGGCGTTCCAATTTTTGTAAACCCCATAGTAAGGAGGCTGATATTTGGTTTTGTGTCCCCACTAGCTAATTGTATAAATCAGGAGGTTAAATTATGTCCTAACTAAATACGAGCTATAAAAAACACTTTCTGGGTTGATTGTATCAACTGCGCGTTCTGTTTGACAAGGTTTGACAGAAAGTTTCTGTTGCAAACAATTACCAGAACCCAGAACTGAACTGCTACAGGCAATTCTCATCGCCTAGCTAGATTAAGAATTATTTAGTTTAGCAGAAGAGGAAAATGCTGTTATTTGCTTGACAACATCGCTCGAACTCAATCAAACCTAATTTTATTAAGCTGACTAAGTCCAAAATTTCGACTGACAATCGAAATTTAAAGCTGTTACAACAAATAAAACAGCAACCTAGAAGATCTTTATTATGACTTAGTGTGCGGTGTATGGAGTAGTGTTTACCGCAAAAAAATCAGGTTTGCTTAAATTCGATAGGTCAAGGAAGTAACAGCCAGAGGAAACCCTACATATTTTCTGGAGTTACGAATGTGTTCGGCGTTATTTAAAATTAAAGAATCTCACTGGAGTGAATGGGTAACTAAATCGAAAGTAGATTCACAACTAACCGCTCTTAGCCTTAAATCTCTAGAAGGATTGGCGGTTTATGACTACCTGTTTATCTCCGACGCGCTACCAAGGCTCAACACTGGTAGGGTCAGTAATACAGAATATCTCAAGTACCAATCTTTAGAATCTGGAGGTTGGTGGTGTAACGGAGTCGATGTCTTAAGCCCCTCACTCGACGAACCCGACGATTGGGGACAGTTAAAGCCAGATTTCCCTAGACGCTGGCTTGAATTTAAAGGCTTTGGCAAACCACCCAAAGAAAAGCTTCTCAAATACGAAGCTCCTCCTAAATACCCAACGGGAATATTTGCCCTACCCGTTCCCCGACATCTATGGGAAGCGATCGCCAAAAAATTTGATGTTCCCCTACCAGAAGACGAAACTACTAGCTTCTGGAAATGGGTCAGGGACAATCCTCAAATTCCCCTAATAGTAACCGAAGGAGCTAAAAAAGCAGGCTGTCTGATTACCGCAGAATATGTAGCAATCGCCCTGCCTGGAGTCTGGAACGGAGTCAGAAAACAGGAGTTTGGCGGACACCAGCTTATTCCCCAGCTAATAGTTTTTGCCTGTAAGGGTAGAGAAATAACTTTTTGCTTCGATAGAGATACAAAACTTAAAACTGTTCAAAACGTCAGTAAAGCGATCGCCGTTACTGGCAGACTACTAGAAAAACAAGGCTGTAAGGTATCTGTAGTAAGTTGGGACTTTCCCGATAAAGGTGTAGACGACCTAATAGCCAATCGTGGTGTTGCTGCTTTCCATGCGGCATATAATGCCCGTATCAGCCTGACTAGTTTCAAGCTGAGGTTAGAGGCATCTTTACAAAATTACGACCCTCTAGTAGTCTTGGAGCAGTATTTAAACCCCAACAAGATAAAAATACCCAACGCTCCCCAACTTATTGGCTTAAAGTCAGCCAAGGGTACCAACAAAACGGGATTTATGGCTATTGCTGCCGTCGAGTCAACCTTAGATAGAGGCGAAAAGGTAATCGTTCTCACCCATCGACAGGCTTTAGAAAAAGAACTAGCCGAACGATTTGGGGTAGATTGCCGTAGCGAAATTAGAACTAGCGAAGTCCGAGGAGCTTTGGGCTATGCCCTCTGCTTTGATTCGCTTCATCCCCACGCCAATCCCTCCTTTGACCCCGACGAATGGCGCGGGGCGACAATTATCATCGACGAAGCCGAACAAGCTATTTGGCATCTGCTCGATAGCTCTACGTGCCAACATAACCGAACGGCGATTATTCAAAGCCTCAAACAGCTTTTGATAACGGCGGTAGGAACGGGAGGTAAAGTCTGGCTAGCCGATGCCGATTTAACTCCAATTGCGATTGAGTACATTCGTGCCTTAATTGGTTTTCCCGTTGAAACCTGGATGCTGGAAAATGAATATCAACCAAGCGAAAGGCGAAAATTAATCGCCTACGACGGTAACGATCCAAGCCGAATGGTAGTCAAACTAGACGGGGCGATAAGACAGGGTAAAAAAGTACTAGTTCACTGTTCGGGGCAAAAGTGGCGGTCGAAGTGGGGGACAAGTAATTTACATTCGCGTTACTGTAAGATGTTCCCTAATAAAAAAATACTGGTCTTAGATCGAGAGACAGTAGCCGACCCCGAACATCCTGCCTACGGCTGTATGGGGCATCTCAACGATACTCTCAAAGATTACGACATCGTTATCTGCTCTCCCGTAATTGAAACGGGAGTTAGTATCGATATCAAAGGACACTTCAACTCGGTCTGGTGCATCGCCTGGGGCAATCAGCCCGTAGATAGTGTCGCTCAGGCGATCGCCAGACTGCGCGATGATGTAATTCGCCATGTCTGGTTCAAAAAGTCGGCTAAGAATATGACGATTGGCAATGGGGCGACTAGCTCTAAAGCTTTAAAATATTCCCAACACAAACTCTCTCAGACGCATTTAATGTGTTTGCGTAGTGCAGATGACGACGAGTTTGAAGAACTATTGACTTATAAACTTACAGACTATCCTTCGGAAGAAGCTTGGGCTAAACGTGCTGCTTTAATTAACGCTGGCAAAATTAACTATCGGGGGACAATTCTCAATAAACTTAAAGAGGAGGGCTACAAAATCAAAGATTTAGCCGAAATAGCAAAACTGGAAGCTAAAGAAAAAGAGGAGCTAAAGGCTAAGGTGCAAGGCTTATCCGATACTTGGCGAAAAGCCGAACTAGAGAAACAGTTAGACGAAACGATGGCATCCGAAGAAAAAACCAAACAAGAAATCAAACAAGCCTCCGACTATCAAAGTCAGATTCGACAGGAGAACCATAGAGTGTACTGTGAAGAAGTAGCGGCTGTAGAAACTCCTGATGATACCGAACTAGAACATCTCAAACAAAAACGGGCTAAAACTAAAATCGAACGGCTCAAAGAGCGGAATGGTAGTTTAGCCAAGAGCTACGAAGTAGCAGTAACAGCGAAACTGGTAGAGCGAGACGATAATGCTTGGTACTCTCAGCTACGGCTAAACTATTATTTTACCGTTGGACGCAAGCATCTTCTAGAACGCGATCGCCGTTCGCTTAAGTCGCTAGCAGGTGAAAACCAAAAAGCATTTACCCCTGACATTAATAAACGGTTAATCGCCACGCAAATTAGAGCGATGGAAATCTTAGGGATTGAGCAGTTTCTCAACCCCGACCGCGAATTTTGCAGGAGGAATCTAGAGGAGTTTGAGCAACGATGTAAAGCGATGCGCTGGGAGATTAAAAGTATCCTGGGTGTGGGCATTAACGACCGCGATTGTGGAGTTCGTATCGCCAATAGAATTCTCAGAAAAATGAATAGGCAATTAGTTTTTGTCAAGACGAGAGGCGGTCGAGACGATAAACAGCGAATGTACAAACTCGAACCATTAGCACCAGACGACAATCGCGAGTCGATCTTTGCCAGGTGGCTAGAGCGAGATTGTGCTATTGCCGAACAGGAAGCCTCGGTTCGCACCAAAGTCTAAATAATATCTACTCATTTTCTAGTTGGCACCCCAGTCTAAAATCTATTTATCTAGTGATTTATTTTGACAAAATCTGTACAATTACTTTAGAGCAAAAGTTTCACTACAGAATTTTGTCAGGAAAATTAAATTTTTATCTTAAAGATAATTAATTATGGTCAAAACCGATCTTATTTCAGGTTCGCAGACCAAAGATAAAGTAATTTCTTTTCTCGAATCAGAATTAACAATTATAAATCAGAAGTTAGGTAAAGCAGATTTAGTTGCTCTGCTTCAAGAGATGAATCCAGAAGTAGTAGCATTGGATTTAGCTTCAACTCAAGCTCAAGCTAATGACGATCTTGAAATTTTAACTCAAAACTTTTCTCAGATAAAAATTTTGGCAATAAACGCCCCTAACAAAGCGATGATGCTTAAAGCTATAGAACAAGGGGCTAGTGCATGTACGAATGCTGAAATTTCTTACGACGAAATGAAGTTAGTGCTTCAAACTTTGCATCAAGAATGCGTCTTAGTAGATTCAAAAAGGTTAGAACCCTATTTTATAGTCATTCCCAAATCGAAGATCGCACCAAAGGTAGAAAAGTGGCAGTTTGGTACGGGAATCGAGCTAATCAATTATTGGCGTTCCGAACCCTGTCCCTATGCCCTGTCTATCGAAACTTTTTTACGCGAGATAGGTGTAGACAACTTTGTCATCTATTTAAAAAAGGGCAGAAGTAAATTTACAATTGTCAAAGAGTTAGAAAGGATAACTGAAAGTCTTTGTCAGGATAATAGACACGGTAGCCTTGGCAAAAAACTCGAACATACTGAAAAATCTCTAGCAAAATGGTTTTTCAATCCAGAAAAGTATACCGACGAAAACTGCTTACCTAACTGCTGTTTGGCGGTTGTTCGCTCTAATGCACGTCAGATTAGAAAGTTATCGGTTGTTAAAATCCAAAAATTATTCAAGTTGTGGGATAGAGCAGGTTCTTACACTCTATCTCAATGGTCGAACAAAACTATATCTAGCCTGAAAAAGTGGGAAATAAATTTCGAGCAAACGCGCCAACAAGCTATTAATCGACTATATCTTAGTAAGACCGCCTATCAAAACCTTTCTAATAAGCTAAAAAAAGACGAAGCAGAGCAAGATTTTGAATCGGCTATTAGAGCATTGATGCTTCAATACAAAGATTTAATTCGAGCGGAGGTTTTGGGAGCGGCAAGTCAAATTGCAGGCGAACTGATAGAAGAACTATGTATTTATAGAAAACAAGTATTAACAACGGATACGCTTTTATTCTCTTTTCAAAAAGCTCTCCAAAATAAACTCGATACCATAGCAAACGATCCCACTTTACCAGAAGTATATTGGACTGAAGCAGAGCTAAAGCGACTGGATATTCCTTCAATTCGAGCGAACTTCGAGAAATCTTTAGGCAAACCGCTCAATCAATGGGGCAGTTTGCCTAAAGAAAAACATGAGACAATTAATAAAAAAATTCTCGATCGATCTCGTAAATTAAGTTTAAAACTTATTCTGGAACGATATTAAAGTCAAACTTTTCATGCGTAACACTACAAAGGTTCATCAAAAATGTTTCAATCCCAATTGCTTATTTGAAGGCAATCCACCCGATGCCAAGCGATGTTTGTTGTGTCGGACATCTTTAAATTCTTCTACCCAACAACAGCAGGCGAAACTAAATTTTTTAAAAACTTATAAAGAGTCACTACAATTTTGGTTTAAAAATTTAAAGTCGGCTAAAGCGAGAATGCCAATGGTTCTGGCTGCTTTAGTTATAGTTGCTACAGGAGTTTGGGTAGCTCGGTTTTCATTTAATAAATCCCAACCAAATTTATCCGAATCGAGTTCGATAGAGACAAACATCGTATCGTATCGACAACTAAAAGATGTAGTTAATGTACCTTCTGGAACATTTAGCTACGGAGGTTCGATTTGCTTCGCCGCCCTTCAAAGAGAGGGAATGAACGAAGCAATCGAGCGCGTTCATCCTCAGTTTAAACTTAGCTATAGAGAACCACTAGGGAATCCTGGCTGCGCTACCGGGATTGGAATGCTGATAGACAAAGAGTTGAGCTTTGCCCAACACGCAAAGCCTTTAACTGAAGAAGAATACCAACGCGCTCGTTTGGCAGGATTTAACTTAGAAGCAACTCCAATTGCGCTCGATGGCATTGTTTTTTATACGCATAAATCTTTGGATATCAAGTCTCTCAGTCTCAAACAGCTAAGAGACATTTTTTCGGGAAAGATAGACAATTGGCAGCAAGTCGGCGGAGAAAATATGCCAATTACCACAGTTAGCTTAGATCCCAAAGTCGATGAAGTTTTACCACTGCTAAAAGAGAAAACAGGTGATTTTACACTAGATGCCGAAACGAAGATCGTAAGAGACTATACCAGCGCAATCCGAGAAGTGGCTGGAGATCCTGGAGCAATTTCTTATGCTTCGAGTGCAATTTTAAAAGGTCAGCAATCGATTCAACCTCTATCGCTACTTCGAGATGAAAATACCATTCCCGTAGCGGCTTTACTAAACGATGGTAGCGTCAATTTGCAGGCTTTTCATCGCCAAAATTATCCGCTGACCAGACCATTGTTTGTGGTTATTCGTAAAGATGGGACCATACACGAAAAGGCAGGAATAGCCTATATTAATTTTCTGGCTTCTCAAGAAGGACAAAAGATATTAGAAAAAGCTGGATTTTATCCTATGTATTTAGCTGAATAATAAACTTACTTCCTTGTCCGTGTTGGCTCTTGACTTTTATTTCGCCATTATGTCTGTAAAGTATAGTTCTAGCTAGAGCTAGCCCCATTCCCTGTCCTTTTCTTGTAGAGGCGTTAAAAGATTTAAATGGCAAAAATATCTGTTCTATTATTGAATCGGGTATTCCAATTCCATTATCCGAAATACAAAATTCTATTTTTCTTCTTGTTTTGCGAGTTTGAACTTTGATAACACCCTGATGTTTTGGCGTTTTGTTAATACGCTCGTAAATAGCTCGAAAAGCGTTATCGATTAAATTTTCAATAATTCGCTCGAAAGCTGCTTTATTTACGGTTACTTGAAGATTTTCTTCTTCGTAATCTTCTAGAAGCTTGCAATGGCAGTTATACTCTAGTGATTTAAGTTTAAAAATTCTTTTAACCGTTTCTCTAATTAACTGGTTTAAATCTAGCGATACTTTTCTAAATACTTCTTCTGAGTAAGCCACACTGAAATATTCTTGAGAGCTATTGCGAAGATGTTTAATTTGTAAACTTTGTGCATAAACGCTTTCTAAAAGTTTTCTAAGATTGGTAAGCGGAGGTTGACCTAGCTGGCGTTCGATATTTTCTAATTCTTCAATAAAGCCAAAATCATCATAATTGGTTCGCGCATTATCTAAGTGTTGGCAAAGCTCCAGTCCGAACTCAGCATTTCCTTCAATCGAGCTTAGGGGATTTTTAATAGAATGATTGAGATCTTTAAGTAAAAGTCTAAAATCTTTATTTGCAGCTTTGATTTTGTTGATATAGATCGACAAACTAATTGTCAGTGGGGTTGCCAAAGCTCCTAAAATAGCAGGAACGATTGGAATCCAGTATCCTTCGGAAAATGCTAAAAGCGCGAATACTACCAAACCGCAAATGATGACGAGCGCACCAGTGGTAGTAATCAAAATAATTTTTCCAGGACGAGCGACGCGATTTTTTTTGGCAATAAAAGCAGTTCCCACTACTGCTGCGATCGCTAAAATCCATTCACTCCATTCGGGGATCGTCTTAATTAACGCTCTGCCATCTAGTGCGGCACTGATAATGCTACTGGCTATTTGAGCGTGAATTTCAACACCATTAGTTGTAATCGAATCTGAGTTCCAACGATTGATAGGAAGATAGTGTTTATCCGCTCCAGATGCCGAAACATTACCAATTAAAACAATTTTATCTTTAAAAATATCGGGTGGAACCAATCCCGTAGCTACTTCAGAGACGAATACTCTCTCAAAGCGCGAGTTTCCCGTTCGCCAGTTGACTGGTATTAAAGTTCCCGATTCTTTTTCGATATAGCTACCATCCAACTTTTTTAGAGGCTCTAAAGTTATTTCAACCCCAGTTTTGCTGTTAAATATCTTAAGTGCATTACTTCTAGTTTTGTCAGCCTCAAACCCTTCGTCCGCTAAATATTGAAATCCCAAAACCACTCCCAAAGATGGAATGCTAGCGGGATTTCCCGCTTCATCTTCTAAAGGATGAATGTAAGCCCGTCTAATCGTACCGTCCGAATCGCGGAGCAAATCGGCGGCTGCCGTTCGTTCTCTGTCTTTCAAAATCTTTGATGGATTGATAATCGGCGGAATAACCGTTTCAATTCCTACCAAATTGGGAGTCGAGCGAAACGAATTTTGAAGATTGTTGTAGGCTTTTTCGTTTTCTTCATCTGTCAGTTGCCTGGAAGGAACGGGGACATCCCTAAACAAGTCCAAGCCGATGATACGGGGTTGTTGTTGGTTGATTTTTTCCAAAACCACCGACAGGGTATTATCAGACATAGTGCCTTCTTCTGCCATCTGCAAGTCTTCTTCATCCCAGGCGACTATGACGATCCGTTCGTCTTTTGGTTCAGCAGAACGAAGAAAAAAAAGTAAATCGTATGCCTTTAGTTCCAATGGCTGCAACAACCCCAACCCTCGCAAAACTGCTAGAGACAAAATGATACCTATTGAAGTAAGTACTACTTCTTTGGTTTCAACGGGTGTTTTTCGGATGAAGCTTTTAAACCGTTTACGCACCGCTAGTCTATTATTAATTTTCAAAATCATTATACTTTAAAACGCTTAATATAAGCGTCAATTAGATCTTTTTATAAGAACTAGGGAGAAGCTGTTTGCTTCGATACAAAAATGTTGGCATCAGTTAATAACTGCTGTAAATATTTAGTTGACGATCCCTTACGAGAGCGATTGGCAAGACTGATAGCATCGTACCAAACGCTATTGCTAAGATAAATTCTTACTTTCTCTAGCTCGGAATCGGCGTTTTGAAGTTCGCGTTCGAGATTTACCGATGGTGGAATGTACTCGACAGAAGATCTCAAAACCGACCAAAAACTTTCTTTATTATTGGCACACGGAACGGCAACGTGCCATAAGTAAATTTGTTCTGGCTTTAATTCTATAGCTTTTGGTAATGCTATTTCATAATATCCTTGCTTTTCTACGGATATCGATTTTTCTACTAGCGTTTTTCCCGCATCTGGATCTACTAAAGTAAATTCTACTGGAATGTTTGAAGTAGTTTTAGCGTAAAATAAAAAAGATGGACGAGCAGTCGTCGTTTGGTGAGCTACTTCTTCTGCTGGAACCAATAAAGTTAGAGAATCTTTTTCTTCAGGGAAAGGATTTTGACAATCAGAACGCGATCCTCCCGATGTATTTCTGGTTTGATCTACTCGTTTGGCATCGGGTGAAGAGGTGTAGCCTCCTAACAGATTGTTTGCTGTAGTAGGAGCAATAGCAGTACAGCACAGTAATAAACCAATAGTTAAGTTCGACAGAAATTTTAATCGAAACATAGCTTTATTTATTTTTAAGAAATACTCGATCTAAGATGGCTAAAAGCGCAATAGCCTCAAGGTATAGCAAAATTCTACAACATAATTTCTCATGGGAACAAATTATATTGTTAACAACTTTAAAATTCTGGTTTTGGTGGTGTTTTCAATGCTGTTCGCCATTCCTTCGGGCAGAACGGAAGAAAACGTATCTTCTAGAACCAAGAATGAAGCCGAACACCAAGCAGATTTAGGAGCCTATCACTGGCAACACGGTGATGCACATCAGGCGATTGCAGCTTGGAAAAAAGAAGCGGAAATTTATCGCCAACAAAAGCTAGAACGACAAGAAGCTGAAACTGTCCTGAAGATCGCTCAAAGTTACACGAGTTTGGGACAGTCAGATCTGGCAATTTTTTTGTTGGAGAAGCTGATTGCTAATGACAAAATAACTCCCTCAATCCGAGCTTCTGCCTGGGAAAAATTAGGGAATGCCTACACTAAAAATGGCGAATTTACTAAAGCCGAAGATGCTTATAAAACAAGTCTCGGTGCAAACGTATCTCTATCAAGTTTAAACAATTTAGTACTTTTGCTGAAAAAGCAGTATTCTCGCGCTCAATTGCAAGCGGACAGTTCCAGAAAAGAGGAAGCAGGTAAGTATAAAAATAAAGCCGAAAATTATCATTATCAAGCCTTAAAATATGCTCGTAAAGCTCTTTCTATCGCTCAAAACCAACAATCTTCTTCTGCGGTTCGGGCTTTAATCGAGTGGGGTCAACTATCCCCAACCAAGTTATCTTCAGACCAGATCGCAAGAGGGAGAGCTATGCTGGATAATTTGCCACCGTCGAGAACTAAAGTTTTTTTGGCAATTAATTGGGCAAAGCTCGATTCCAATAGAGCTACGTACTGGCTCGAACGAGCTAGAAAGATAGCTCGAACACTCGGAGATGCCAGAGCAGAAAGCTTCGCTCTGCTAGAATTAGGTGTGCTTGCCGAACGCTCTGGCAATCTATCAAAAGCACTCGAATACGCCCAAATTGCTCAACTTGAGGCACAGTCAGAATTTTCCTATGATAGTCTCTATCCCGCTCAATGGTTAGCAGCTAGAATCTATCGAAAAAGGGGCGCAAAAGCATCAGCAATTTCTAACTATCGCGAAGCAATAGCCTCATTAGATGTTTTAAATAGTAGTTCTGACAACATCAATTTAGAGCAAAGATTGGACTTTGAAAGTCAAGTCGAACCACTTTATAGAGAGATGCTAGAGATGCTACTTACTCCCGCTTCTCAAAAATCCGAGCTAATTGAAGCCCTATCAATCTTTGATAAATTACGATTGGCGCAACTACAAAATTACTTTGGCGATAAATGTTTTGAAATTGAGGAAGAAAGTTTGACGAAAAAAGATGTTCTTTCTTCAAATGCCGTATTGTTTAATTCAATTATACTTAACGAGCGAACCCATTTGATTCTAGAATTACCTGACGGTACGCTGCACCATCAGGTAGTTAACTCAGACAAAGCCGAAATAGATAAAATGGCTACTGAGTGGTATGAAAGCTTACAAGAAACAAATACCTATCGATTTAAGCGGCAGTCACAAAAATTTTACAATCTTCTAGTACGTCCTTTCGAGTCGCAACTAGCATCTGTCAATCCCGCCATGACAATTTTTATTCATGATGGAATACTACGTAATTTACCAATGGCGGCACTTCATGATGGACAAAAGTATTTCGCTCAAAAATGGATAAGTATTTCTTCAGTCGGACTAAATTTTAACTCGGCAACCGCCAATGAAAAAAATTTAGAGGCGATCGCTTTTGGTTTGAGTGAAAAAAAAGCTGGCTGGTCGAGACTGGTTAATGTCTCGGACGAACTAGACAGCGTTACCCGCATTGTTGGCGGGAAAGAAATTCTCAACCAAGATTTCACCGCTACTAATTTTGCTGAGAAATTGAAACAGGAAGAATACTCTATCGTACATTTAGCCTCACACGGTTATTTTGGTGGTATTGCCGAAAATTCTTTTATTCTCGCTTACGATAAACCTATATCTGCTTTAGAACTCGAAACTTCTCTTTCTCAAAGTCAAGAAAAAATTGCCTTGTTGGTTTTAAGTGCTTGCGAAACGGCAATTTCAAGCGATCGCTCCGCTTTGGGTTTGGCAGGAGTGGGTCTGAGAAGCGGCGTAGACTCGGTTTTAGGTAGCTTTTGGCAAGTACGAGACGCAGAACAAACCGAACTGATGGAATCATTTTACTCTTATTTCCAAAAAGCAGATTTTAATCGAGCTAAAGCACTTCAAAACACTCAAGTAGAATTAATTGAGCGACAAGCGCATCCTTCAAGTTGGGCGGCTTTAAACCTTATTGGAAGTTGACACTTTCTATTCCCAAACTTTCGTTAGGTCGAGCTTTAAGCCTGGTAGCAATTTCGTAGCTGTCATAAAGCTAGGTGAATAGATTATGTCTGGAGATTTTTGCTCGTACACCGTAGAAAACGAATAAACCTCTACAATTTTTTGGTTTGGTTCGATTAGCCAACCAAGCTTGACTTCGTTTTCAATGTATTCAATCATCTTATTTTGTAAGTCTTCATAACGCTGATTTTTTTCTCTTGGTGCGCGTTCCTTGGCTGACGAAACGTCAGCAGGGTCGCACCGCAGATCGCTCGGAGAGACTAATTCGATGACAAAATCGGGGGCGATAGGGGGAAAGCCGTCTTGCTCTTTTTTAGTCAGCCGATTCCAGCGATCTAGACTTATCCAGCTTGCATCGGGGCTTCTTCTAGCACCATTGGGGAGGATAAACATAGTTGAAGAATCAAATACTTCCCCAGTACCATCGGCTTCCGACCATTTTTCTAATTGATAGATTAATTTGCTATTTTTCTTACCTGCGGTTCCACCTGTAGGTGGCATAATGATTAGTTCTCCTTGGGCAGTAAGTTCCATGCGGTTTTCTTGTTCGTAACTAGCCAGTAGCTCGAACTGCTCGGTTGTTAGTTTAAATTTGGGAGGAACGTTAATTGAAAGCATGACTAATACTACTTCGATTTAACTTTTAGCTATAAGCTCTATTTTATCTGGAGACAAAACTCAAGTGCGATCGCTCTTCCGAACCAAATATCAAGCTAGTGATTCTTAAACTTACGTCGAGTTCTACATCTAGGTCTAGATGAAGCTATAGAGGTAAGAATAGCATCAGTCTCAGTTCCTGGTAGAAGCCGAACGGAAAAGAGTAATAGATAACGGCAACTAGTATCCAGATGCGGAACCATGCCTAGAACTGCGTTTTCAATCTCTTTAATTTCTGTAGACGGAAAATAATTATCTTGAGAGTCATGATAAATAGTTATGGTTGGAAGGGTTTCAAAATCGATGTCAGGATTTTGAATAGTTCTGATTTCTACCGCCAAAAGCTGTGGTTGTGTCATGACGAGGTTTTTAAATGTATTAACAATGAAGTGCAGGGTATGTTGAGGAAAAAAGCGATAAGCCAGTTTTTGATTGCTTATCGCTTAACAAATTTTTGCTTTATTCGTACACTTCTTGACATGTTCTGGTAATCAATTGCTGCGCTTCGGTTTCAGTTCTACAGAAAGTTTTTTGGTGACTATAGTTATGAGAGAAAGGTTTGACCAGAAAGCCTTCATCAGTTTGGCAAAAGATGCCAATTAAGCTCATTCCATACCACACGCTATAATGCTTAGTTCCAAAATCTTCGTCGGAGTCAATTTCAATTGGAAAGTCTAGGACGGTAGGAATATTACAGAATCTAAGGAAATCTTCTGTGTGTTTTTGCTCGAATGACAAGGCATCGAAATCTTGTTGTATCATAGTTCTTGATTATCTATAAGTTACAAGAGGCGATCGCTTTTTGTTTTAAGATTTTGCACTACTTTTATTAACTTTTGGGCTTGCGGATAAGTGCTTTCCGTTTCCTTATGTTTATTATATACACATATACACACATACACAAGTAAGTGTTACTATTTTCTAAGAAGATGTAAGTATATGGAGATATACACATGAGGACACTGACAATGCCTAAAGACAACAGGGTTTCTCCTGGTAGTTGGGGCGAATCCAAACAAAGAACAAATATTATGCTTACCCCAACTGCTATCGAGAAAGTAGATGCAGTAGCTGAAGCAATGGGACTTACGAGATCGGAAGTTATAGAAAGGTTAATTCGTACCCCTTGTCTCGATCTAAAAGTTTTACAAGAAATACAAGGAGATGGAGACGAATGAATAGTTCTCGAAGTATTAATAACTTTATAGTTTTTATTTACAAAGCATATGTCTAATTTGTTAGTGCAAAATAAGAATCATATTTTGGTAATTGATTCGCGCCTAATAGCTGAATCGTTGGAAATTAAACACAAAAACTTTTTGGCTACTATTGATAAGTATCAAGACCGTATTGAATCTTTTTTTGGAGCTATAGCGTTTGAAACGCGAGAGTTTAAAACCAAGCAGGGCAACCGTTCTAGCGAGCGTTGTGCTTGGCTAACAGAAGACCAGGCAACTTTTTTGATGACTCTTTCAAGAAATAGCGAACGGGTTGTTCAGTGTAAATTAGAACTAGTCAAAGCTTTTTCCCAAGCAAAACAAATAATCAAAGAGGTAATCCCATTTCAAACAACTGAGATAGAAAAACTTAAGCTAGAGCTAGAGGTTGCTAAAGCGCAACAAGGGGCGGCAGTAGCTCAACAACAGCTGTTAGCAGCTTCTCAAGCTTTAGCGATTATCAATCCAGCTTTGCCAGCTTTAGTTCTAGGTAAAGCCGATGCAGTATTAACCAAAACCGAGATTGTCGAGAAAACCGTTCTAGTTAATTCTAGTGGTAGGGCGGTCGCTTCCTACCAGGGCATCTCTAAAACTAAGCTGGCAAAACGATACGGTATGAAGAAAGCAGCAGATGTTGTTATTTGGCTAAAGTCAGTTGGCAAGGAAGATTTATTAGAGTCGGGATTGACAGCGACTCCCTGTCAATATGTACCGATTGAATATTTAACCGAACTAGATGCGCTCTGGGCAAGCAGATCTGGTTCGCGTCAGATCTTGCTTGGGGAGTAAAAAGACAAGTGCAATATCTGTATTTCAAAAGTAACAATTATATTTTAAATTCTGTTGGCTATTTTGTGCGATCGTTAGAAGAAGAGCGAACAGGTATAACTTCTCGAACAACTTCTCGCTTTACTATTTACTTTTATCCGCTAACTAAAATGATTTCAATTGTCTCGGTTCGCGATGAGTTATCGCAACATGACGACTATATATCAGCCGTAAAATTGTCATTGATACTTGAGGCTTCGGTAATGGAGGTCAGACAACGATTAAATGAGCTTGGCAAGTGCGTTGTTTGTAACGACCGTGATGAATGGAGATTAGTGGGCAGTCTGGTTCAAAAACTAGAACTATCGCCATTGTCTCCATTAGAAATAGAAGAAAGAGACAAGCTGGAAAATACCCTAACGCAAGCCTTTTTTACTGCGGGTCAGGCTCTCAAACTACTACTGCTCTGTCAAGACACAAATGAGAGTTAAATTTATTCTCCGCGTCTCCCCTTCCGCAGTCTCCACGTCATCCTTTACCCGTCAATGTTGTTGTGAAAGTCTGTAGAACAATTTTAGCCAAATCCATTTAGAGCAATAGCTTTAAAGGCAATCGCCAACACTTGTAAATGTATTTAGCGATTGCCCTCATTGAGAAATATCAACTAGAAACAAATAAATAGGCAATTAAAAGTCTGAACTGAGATAAAATTTTAGCAAATTACGCTTGCTAAACTAAATATTCGCGCATTCGTAAAAATGCTGCGATAATAAATTTGACCACTAAATTAGTAATGACTACCATAGAAAAGCGAAATACTTTACCTTCTGAGCCTCCAGGCTCTTTTGGTCTACCGTTTCTTGGAGAAGCTATTGACTTTGTAGTTAGCAATCCTCAAAATTTTGCTAAAAAAAGACATCAAAAATATGGTTCGATTTTTAAAACTTCTATTTTCGGTCAGCCTACGATTTTCGTGAGTGGAATAGAAGCTTGTCGTTTTGTTCTTAGCAACGAAAATGTTTATTTTCAAAATGATATGCTTCCAAATATGAAAACTCTCATCGGTTCTTCAGCTTTGACGACTCAAACAGCTAGTATCCATAAGAACCGAAAACAGATTTTACAAAAATTATTTTCAAGACAATATTTAAACGAACAAACAGAAACCATACAAGCAATTACGCAAAATTATTGTCAAAGATGGGAAAAGTTGGGGAAGTTTGCTTGGTATTACGAACTACAAAATTATTCTTTTGATATTGCTGGAAAACTTTTCATTGGTGAAGATTTTGCATCATCAAGCTCTTTGGGTAATTTATACAAAATTTGGAGCGAAGGGTTATTTTCCTTTTCACCAAATTTTCCCTGGACAAAATTAGGTCGTGCGCTACGAAGCCGTGAAAAGATATTACAGCAATTAGAAAAAATCATTAGTCAGAGAATTAAAATTAATAATATAGATAGATATCAAGATGCTTTGAGTCTTTTATTGCAAGCTCGCGACGAAGATGGAAATTCTTTGTCTTCAATAGAAATTAAGGAGCAAATCTTAAATTTGTTGTCTGCTGGACATGGAACATTAGCATCAGCTTTAACTTCATTTTGTTTGTTATTAGCCAAAAATCCAGAAATATTAGTTAAATGTCGTCAAGAACAGCAACAACTAAATTTATCTTCATCTCTATCTCTAGAAAATCTCCAAAAAATGATTTATTTAGAGAAAGTTCTTAAAGAAGTTTTAAGAAAAATACCGCCAGTGGGAGGTGGTTTTCGTAAAGTAATCAGAAAATGTAGTTTCGATGAGTGTCTATTTCCAAAAGACTGGCAAGTTATTTATCAAATTTCTCTTACTCATCAAGAACCTAGTTTATTTGCTTTTGCCGATACTTTTGACCCAGAAAGATTTAATTCGATAAACCAAGATTCTGTAGAAAGCTATATTCCTTTTGGTGGAGGAAGAAGACGTTGCTTGGGAGAAAATCTGGCTCGTTTAGAAATGAAAATTTTTGCGGCTATTTTAATACGTGAGTATGATTGGGAATTAACGAAAAACCAAAATTTAAAAATAGTGCAAACACCTTTTCCTCATCCTCGTAGTGGCTTAAAAGTTAACTTTAAACATATTTGAATTAAAAAATGTCTTTAAATTTTCTAACAAAATCTTGTTTAGCAGCTTGTTTTTTAATTGTTTTTCCTTGCTCTAGTAAGGCTCAAATTGTTCCCGATCGCACGTTAGGTAAGGAAAGTTCCACGATCGACTCGATTAATGAATCACGCCAGCGCATAGAAGGCGGAGCGATTAGAGGAGAAAACCTGTTTCATAGCTTTAAAGAATTTGGAATTTCAGAAGGAATAGAAGCTTATTTTGCCAATCCTGCAAATATAGAAAACATATTTTCTCGCATTACAGGAGGAAATATTTCTGAGATATTTGGCACATTAGGAGTTGACGGTACTGCTAACCTATTCTTGATAAATCCCAATGGAATACTGTTTGGCGAAAATGCAGCTATAGACGTTGGTGGTTCTTTCATAGCGACGACAGCAGAAAGTATTAAATTTAGCGACAGTACTATCTTTGATGCTGTCAAGCCGTCTCAAATACCACTATTAACCTCAGAAATTCCTATTGGTCTAGATTTTGGTAGCAATTCAGGCAAAATCATAGCAAGAGGAACGGGGCATCAAGTAGGTTTTGCTGATACATCAACTATTGAAAATGCTTTTGGATCGCCAATAATAAACTTTGGAAACGACAGACTAGGAATAAACGTTTCTTCTAAAAATACTTTAGCTCTAATAGGAAATGGAATAGAGCTTAATGGTGAAATAATAACAAGTCCTTCAGGACGAATAGAAATTGGCAGTGTAGAGTCTGGGGTGGTGAAAATAGATTTATCTTCAGAAACTTTAGCTTTTAATTATGAACAAGTATCTCAGTTTCAAGATGTCATTCTAAAGAACAGATCTCTCTTGAACGCTAGTGGCAGTCCAGGAGGACAAATTAACCTGAGAGGAAAAAACTTTTTTATGTCTAGAAATTCTGTTATTTTAAATTCCAACTTGGGAAATTTTCCATCTGGGAGTATAAATATTAAAATGACAAATTCTTTTAACATGAAAGAAATAGTGTCACCTGCTGACTTTTCTTCTATTGTTGGATTACCAGGAATAGTTTCTCAAACGCTTGAAGATGGAAAAGGTTCAGATATAATTATTTCTGCCGCTGACTTAAAATTTGAAAATTATAGCGTAATAAATGCTAGAACTTTTGGTACTGGCAATGGAGGAAACATAAATATAAGTGCTATTAATACCATAATGATAAATGGAAAACCACCAATAGAGTTTTTTCCCGTAGGTAGTTCAATTATTACTGAAACTTTAGGATCTGGTCAAGGCGGAAATATTAATTTAGTAGGAAAAAATTTGTTACTTGAATCAGGAGGATTAATATTAACAAATTCCGTATTTGATGGCAGAGGTGGAGATATAAACGCTGCTTTTGATGAGACTATTAAAGTATCGGGCTTTTTCCAATTCGACCCATCTTCTAATAGTTTTTCTGAGAGTACCATAGGAACCACAACGACAACTTTAGGTCGGGGAGGAAATGTAAAAATTAATACCAGAAGTTTGCAACTTGAAGATGCGGGAAAAATCAATGCTACGACTGCTGGTTTTGGAGATACGGGAAATATTGTGATTAATGCTTCTGACTCAATTCAAGTTAGCGGCAAAAACTTTATTACTAGGGAAGATAATCCAATTAATTCTAGTCAAATTACGGCTTCTAGTGAAATTGCCGACCCTTTTTTAAGAGAAATTTTTAATTTACCCTCTATACCTCAAGGACAAGCGGGTTCAATTACTTTAAATACCGATCGACTAACTCTTCAAGATCGAGGTTTGATAAGAGTTGATAATCAAGGAACAGCAAATGCTGGCGACATTATAGTGAATGCCAATTCAATCAATTTAAATAACTCTGCAAGCGTTACCGCCACAACAGCATCGGGACAGGGAGGAAATGTCGATTTCAACACAGATAGCCTGTCCCTCACAAACAATAGCTTAATCTCAGCTACAGCAGGAGGTGCGGGAGATGGCGGTAACATAGATATCAATTCCGACAACATCTTAGCACTAGAAAACAGCGATATAACCGCCAACGCTTTTCGAGGAGATGGAGGCAACATAAATATCACTGCCAATGGGATTTTAGGAATTGAAGAAAGAAAAGCAATACCTAATAATACGACCAGCGATATTGATGCGAGTTCGGAGTTTGGGGAAAGCGGAACGATAACCATTACCAATCCCCAATTGACAATCCAAGATCCGATTGTTGCCATAAGAGAGGTAAAGATTGACAATAGCGAAGAAAAGAGAATGAATTTATGTTCGGAAGAAAACCCCAATCGAGGAGGAGCGAGACTGGTATATACGGGAAGAGGAGGATTTCCCGAATCTCCCTACGATCCGATAGATAATGAAGAATATATTGCCGCACCTGGATTCGTGCCACCCGTCGAGGAAAAACAACAAGAGTGGGAACTTTCTGCTTGGAAAGAAAAAGATCCTATAGTGCAAGGCAACGCGGTTAGAATCGATAAAAAAGGCGAAATTTACCTGGTAGCCGAACTATCGCCACAAGAAGCAAGAGAATTACTCTGCAATAACCAACCGTCACAACTCAAAAATTAATATCGATCTTAGCAGCAGGATTATCTTCTTGAGAACTAAGAACGTGGGTATAGACAGCAGTAGTTTTAGGATCGGCGTGTCCCAAAAAATCCTGCACCTGCCTTAAGTCCGAACCATTTCTCAAGGCTAGCGTACCTGCGGTATGACGTAGGCTGTGAGGTGAGAGATTTCGATTAAGATCGCTATGTTTTAAGCCACATTTTTCTAGATAGCGATCGACAATATGACCGATGCCGCTCCTCGACAACCGTTGACCGTAGCGACGGTTAGATAGGGAAATAAACAAGGGCGAATTTTGGTTGAGTTTTTCCTTTGTTTTCGAGCGAACCTTCTTGTATTCAACTATTTCTTCTGCCAAATCTGGACGTAGCAGGATAGTTCTAATGCTGTTTTTACCATCCAATTTAAGATAATAGCTTTCCCCTGATTCGCTAATATCCCCCAAATTCGCCCGATACATTTCAACGCTGCGACAGCCATGAAGTGCCATACACCCCAACAAAATGCGATCGCGCAATACCTGTATTTGTTTGGTCTTATCTCCGCGAATTTTATAGGTAGGTAAAATGCTGTCAATTAACCGTTGTAACTCTTCCAAACTCAAATAATTAATCGTGCTACTCACTTCGCGCTTTTCCCTTGGTGCTTTCACCCCAAGAGCGGGATTGTCCTTGACCAGTTTTTCTGCCAAACAAGCCGTATAGAAATGCTTGATGGATATTAGAGATAATCGAATCGTTGGAGATGTTTTTCCCCCATCAATCAAGTGTTTGCGGTATTCAAGGATATTTGAAGTACTAACTAAAGCGGGATAGAGTTCTCGCTCTCTACACCAGCTAAGAAACTGAGCGGTGCGATTGCGATAGGTTGTAATTGTATCGGAGCTAGCATTTCCATCGGCAATAGTCAGACTGAGATATCGCTCGAAACAATCTACCATTGCCTTCACTGTTGGCAGAGTAGAAACAGTAGCAGTGGCGCGGTTGCGTCTGGTAAATCTATGATCTCGATTTAACCGTTGAATTGCCATCTCTATGTCCCAAGCAAAGTTCAAGAGAATTTTACCAAAAATTCGGGCTTGCTAACATACATCATTGTGATTACCATACAACATCATAATGAGGTACAATTGAAGCAAATGCTTGACTAATTCCAGATGAATATTGCTTTACTGCTAAAAACTTCAGATTTAAACCCCAAGATTTTAGAGGATCGCGGAGCATACATTCAGGCAGTTCGACAAGGAGTCTCTGGAAAAATTGTCGAGCAAGCGGTCAAAGCTTTAGGAGAGAGAGAACTATTCGTTCGTTTACTGAGTACCAGTTCGGGTAATTTAAATCGCCTGTATCATTCTAAGCTATTAAGTAAAGTTCAAACTGAGGGTGTTTTAGATACTCTCAAAGTGTTCGATGAAGCTATCAATGTTTTTGGGGATGAAAACCTAGCTAAAGAATGGCTGCATACTAGTATTCCTGCTTTAAATGGAGAATCCCCAGTTAGCTTGTGCGATACCTTTGAAGGCAGAAAATTGGTTAGAGAAACCTTAAGTGCGATCGAATATGGCGAGTTTGCCTGATGGAACTGTTTAGAATTACCCGCACTAAATATTTAGAAAATTATACGGGTCGCGGTGGTTCTTTCTTAAATGGTGCGCGGTGGAACGAACCTGGAATACCAGTACTTTATTTCGCTTCAACTCCCAGTGTCGCTCTTTTAGAAATGGCAAATTACCTACCCAACCCCAGACTGATTCCAGTAGATTACCGATTGGGAATTTATCATTTACCAGATACCGTATCGAGTCAAACTCTTAAAGTGATTGATTTACCTCAAGATTGGAGTCGATATCCCTATCCGTCGAGTACGCAAAAAATTGGTAGCCAGTGGCTTAATGAAGGTAGTAGTTTAATCTTGTTCGTACCCAGTGTAGCCGTACCTGCTGGTCTAGAAAATATTGCCATAATTAATCCTGGACATCCCCAAATTGATGAGTTAAGATTATCGTCTGTTGAATCGAGTTTGTATAACGATCGCGCCTTTACAGGACTGGGTGAATAATTTATCAAAATTTGTTTAGTCAACTTGTTAAGCGTTAACCTTTACCCCGTCGCGAAGCGACTTCCCCCTTTCCCCCTTTCCCCCTTACCCAAACCATACCAGTAAATTAGAACCCTCACCAAAATCTTACTGCGTAGAATCCCTGTTATTTACACCAAAAGCTGTAAAATTGTTAAGTAATTACAGTCAATTGGGGCATATTTCAGGTTGTATGTCTTATCATCACAAGAAGCGGAGTTAAGGGATAAATTAGAGCATCAGGTACGAACGGGGTTCGTACTTCGAGGTCAGGCATTGAAAAGTATTAGGCGACTTAAGTTGTATCGCGATCGCTTTGATAATTTTGAGTCTTACTGCGAGTCAGTTTTTGGTTTTACGATGCTCTACATCGAGCGTTGTATGAAAGCTGCCGAGACTTACTATTTTATAGAAGAATATTTAAAGACCAATGGTCTAAACGACCCCTTACCCACCAAACAAAGGCAACTGCGACCAATTTTTCAAGCCCATTTAAATCCGATTGAAGCTGGTGAAGTTTGGGTGATAGCTGTCAGTTTAGCGATGGGCAAAGTACCGCCAGCTATTATGGTTAAAGAGGCAGTTAAAGCTTATCTCAAACAGAAATATCCTCCTGTTAATCCTTTTTCTCCAGGGGAAATTTGTCGCATAACTTCGGGAGTTCCAGGGAAGAAAAATTGTTGGTGTGTAGTCGCCGAGGTAAGAAAAGACGAATGCGTAGTCAATACGTGGGACGATCGATTTGTCGTTTCGGTTGACGATCTTTTGTCCCTAAAATTCGACCGCGCCGAATCGGAGCAAATGCTAGATTGGGGGGCGAGAATGTCTGCTTTATTTGAGGTAGGTTCTTTAGACGAAGCTGCAATATGGCTGTTAAAGGGACTAGAAAAGCTCAATCGTTCTCAACTCAATTTTTTAGAGGAGCGATTGCTTCAGGTATTGGAAGATGTATATCTATTCCACGATGCAGAATAGTTGCCAATCATCACGCTGAACTACTCTGTAACTTTTCGGCGATCGCTTGTCTGATAAATTCTCGATAATTTTCTTGTGCCTTAAGCTCCTGCAACATTGAGTCAGTCAATCGCACCGTAATTTTGCTAGATAGAGGTTCGGGGCGGTCACTTTTAAAACGAGTTTTAGGCGAGGGATTGGGATTAGGCATCGAAAGTTACAGTCTCTACTTCCATAAAGTGAGTCGAGTATTTTTTTATTATATTGCCGTTCTCGTAGATTCTTTATATAAATATATGTAAATAAATTAATTATATCCGTGAGGACATGGATATAATTAATTTTAAAAGGGGTTTCCACACCGAGAATTAAAATTAGATGAATGGTCTTAGTGAAGTAGTTCCTACTGATTCGCTCTCTACTTTAGAACAGCTAGAACGCACTATTGAAAAAGGGCTTAAAGTACTGCGTCAGACTTTTTTCGAGGTTGGATTGGCACTAGCAGAAGTTAAAAAGCGAGAGCTTTATCTGGCTAAGGGCTACAGTAGCTATACTAGTTACTGCGCGGGCGAGTGGAAGATAAACAAAACCTACGCTTACGATCTGCTTAAAGCCGCCGAGGTAGTAGTAAATCTAATTCCGCAACTTGAAAGTTTTCCACAATCATTTTCCGCAATTGCGGAAAAACTAGACTATCCTCTGCCGCGAAATGAGTCTCAATGTCGCGAAATTGCTAAATTAAAAACCGCCGAACTCCAAAGACAAGCCTGGCAAGAAATATTGGAGTCAGATGAGAATAAAATTACTGCCAAACAGATTCGCCATACCGTCGCTTCCTTTACTGCCGTATCAAATTCCAACTCGCTAACCATTCCGCAAATTGATACCGCAGTCAGAATCGTCGGCAACAATCCCGATTTAAAACAGTTCCGCAACTGTTGGGGCATAGTTTTAAACCGTTACGAACATTCAGTAGATGTGGCAACCTGTCTGGGGATGGCTCGAACCGTTCATCCGCAATATTTGATGGTTATTCGAGAAAGTGATTCTGAAGCTACCACGATCTTAGATAGGGTGCAAAAAATAGCAGCCAGCGATCTTATCGACGATACAGTTCGCAATTTACTCAGAGAAATTGCTACTGCTCCCGTTCCCCATCTCAATAAATGGCAGGAGATTTATTTGTCGGCTACCGAGGAAGTTATTGGTTGCAAAAAAAGCAGTGAAAGTCAATCTCGATAAATTGCCCCTGAATCAATCAGTTCTTGGCGATCGACACCATAGGTTAAATTGTCAAATATTGCTTTACTCCAGCAGAATGTGGAGAAGGTTCCGCGCTTGTACTATTGTCAAGCGACGGAGGAATCGACTTTTTAATATGAATAGGAATAGCCATCTGCTTTGTGGATATTAATGAGATACTTACAGTGCGCGTCGAACTGTTTGCCTCCGTTTTGGGGAGAGAGGGCAAAAGTAGGTTTGGTTCTGATGGCAATCCTTAGCCCGTTATAATGTCCTGCATATTTTCCCTTGGGAATGTTTGCCTTGACGATATCTCCCGTTTTGAATCCGTGAGATAACTTAAATCGTCCTCGGTGCCGTTTGGAAAACCCATATTTATCTGTTATCGCTCTTTGCCTGATACCGTGACCTTTAGCGGTAATTAGTAATGGTTGACTAGTTAATATTTTCAGTTGGGGAGTTTCCCCAACATTAGCCGCATCTAGCCAATGAGTTTTGGGCAAGTTTTGTTGAGTGCGGTTAAACTTCGTTTGTCCACCTGTGCCAGTAGTTACGGGTAAATTAGTAGTTTTTAGGGCTTCAAACAATTTCCAACGAGTTGAATTTACCGCAGCAGCATCCGCCAGGTTCTCTTGAGTTGAACTCAAGAGCTTGCCTGGCGGTGCATTCCGCACTTTTAAAGGAGCTAAGACTTGTTTGAGTATTTTTGAGAGTAAGTCTGGTTTATCTGCTAGAAAATCTTTAATATCTCTATTGGATTTAGCCTGATTACACGGTACACAGGCTAGAGTCAAGTTAGATACTCGATTGCTGCCTCCTCGACTTTTAGGAACTATATGCTCGACTTCTAAAGGTACGTTCTTAGCATCACAATAAGCACAAGTTCTGCTCCATTTTTCCAGCAAATATTCTTTAACTTCGTACTGATAGAGAGTACCTTGTTGATATTGCGCTCCTTCAATTTCGGGTTGCTGTAACTTTTGGGTATCAAAGCGAACTAACTCTACGGCAATGAACTTAATCGGACAGCGTTTGATTAGTCTTTTAACCCAGGTCATAGTAGTAAGAACGCGATGTTTTAAACTAGGTGCTATCCATCCATCGGAGCGTTTGCGGTTGAGAAACCTTGGTTGTCGGTATCTAGTTTTTCTATTTCTACGTCCCCTTCTGAAAGAGCGACGTGATTCTAGAGCGTTTTTAATCCGTTGTCCTCTATGAGTTAATTCTGCTGCCCAAATAAGTTTATTCTTTTGAAGCAGGACAATGCCTGTAGTTTTGCTGCCTGGATCGAGCTTTAGCTGACACTGTTTTATCTCTTTTGGCTCTACTGCCTTCTTGAGAACAAGCGTGAAAGGATACTTGCGGTATATGGCAGCTTTTCCTGCTTTGAGCAATTTCCTAGCTCGTGCTGGATGTATGGGATTAAGGGGTTGAAAGTTGGTGTCAATTACGAATATATAATTAGACATTTGAATTCTCCGTAAAACGGGTAATGTGAGCCTCGTCAAGGTTATTAAGGTTTGTTATGTCTGCTACACTGTCTAAACCCAACTCGAACGTTTAATAACAGACCACAGAGCTACAAACTGGCTCGACGCATTTATAGGTGTGATAGCCTCAATAACGTAGTCAGTAAAGACTTAGACTGGTCAACTATAAGCATTTTCATGCTCCGATTCTATCCAATTGGATGAAGCGTGGGTTGTTGACAACCTCCTAAAGCAAGGCAGAGAATTATCGTTAGGTCTTTAAAGTCAAAATATTTGTGCATGATAGAGAATTATAAATTTCAATTTTTTAAGTATCGTAGTGGAGTGTGTAGTTCATCTTTGCCGTTCGTTTTCTGCAACAGAATCTATCAGCCTGACAGAACTATCGCTCAAATTCAAACTTTTGCTCTTTTTCGCCAGAGCGAATACTCTCTCTTATTTGATTAGCTCTTTGGTACGTCTGGGAGATATATTTTTGAGCCACAGAACGATACTCCGCTTCTGGCATTGTCTGTTTCCATTCTTTAAGGCGATCGCTTTGAGATAAAACTTGTCCGACTCTTTTAAGTAAATGTTCCGAGCCATTGTTTTCAACCGCCTCTTTAATTACCAGCATAGCTACAGCAGTGTCTAACTTTTCATCTCCTGCATTACACATTTGAGGATTTCGTTCGACTTGTTGTCTAAACCCTCGATATTCTGTTTCAAAAAGTTGCTTAGTTGATTCTAGCTGACTCTGAGATTGAAGTAATAACTGCTCGTTCCAATCTTTACCGACACTAGGAGCAATCCGCTGAGTTCCTGGTAATTCTTCTAATACTTGTCGTGCCATTTGGTTTCCCACCTCATCATTATCGTAGGCGACAATAACCTGCTTGCCTTTATCTAGCTGTTGAAGTAATAACTGCTTGGGTATTGCTCCAGCCCCATCAATCGATATAAATAAAGTGGTTTCTGGTTTTTGAGAGATAGCTGCCGCAGAAAGCGCATCGATAGGAGATTCTGTCAGCACAAACCGTTGTGGTTCACCTGTACCTTTTTTAAAAGAGAACCAGCCTTTGTCTCTTTGAGTCCCCGTAGCCAGCCCTTTAAATTTACTATCCTGGTAAGTCCCTCGCAATGAAGCCCCAGTTATCTTCCCATCTAAATCTTTTCTGATAAAAACCGCATTTTGTTTTTCATCGGCATAAACCGTACCTCGTTCGTGTAAAGCAGTAACTAAAGATTCGGGTAATCCTCTGGTAGCTATCAAATAATCTCTGACTGCCGACCATTTAGTAGTATCTGGTGCTGGTGGTTTAAAAGGAGGACGAATTGAAGGCTGCTTGGAAACAGAGTTTACTTTATGGTTGGGTACTGGAATCAATTGTCTGTTGTTTAGCCATTCTACTGCTTGTTTAAAATTGCAATCTCGAACGTGCATGACGAGATCGATCGCGCCACCACTGCCTACACTAGCTAGATGATCGTAGAATTTTTGGTCGTCAATGCTGATAATATGAGTGTCGCTCCTGTACTTTTTCTTGTCGTAGCGGTCTAACTGCAATCCCAAATCTATAGCTACTTCTTCTAGGAGCATATTTCTAGCTCTGGAGATTAATTCTCTACGTTCTCGCTCGTCGTTTTGTCGCTGCGTGTCAGTCTTTTTGATTGGTCGTCCGACACTTTTTCTCTTACTAACCTCTGGTTTGGCTTTAGCCGTAGTCGGTATTACAAATTTTGGTTTATTTATCTGCTGTTGGCTTAAAACTTGTAGTCTGCTTGGTTGCTCTGAAATAGGAACCGAATAATCGTCCCATTTCACCCAAGCTTCGGGCATTCCCCCTGGTGAAAGTTTTAGATCGGTAATAGTTCCTTGTTTCGTGTTAACAGTTACTCGCTGTCCTGTTGAAAGTTGAGTATAGGAACGAAGATCGGCTAGTTGTCTTGCTAAGTAGCGTTTTTTTCTGGGTTGTACATCTAGCTGTTGGAGTTGTTCGCTCAACTTTTCGGCTTTTAATTTTACTACTTCACTTTCAGCAAGATCTACACGGTTTAAATTCTGCATGATTTGTTCTCGAATAATGCTGTAATGCAGGTGTTCGATTGTCGTTAGAGAATTTCGGGCAGTATATTGTTGAACGGGCGTAGTTTCGAGGCTTCCTCGCACGCTGGAGCGTGCCGCCGTTTCGGAGAAACGTCGAGGCTCTCCAGAGCCTGCTGACCGCCCGATGATTTCATGTCGAGCATTTAATCGAACGAAAGCAGGAGCTATTGCTTCTAATTCTTTTTGCTCGGAAATATCGGTAACTGCTTTGGCAAAATTGTCGAACCGATTCTCAATTTTCTCTTGCTGTAGCTTCTCGTACCGCTCCAACGTCTCTTGAAGCTGCTGGAGGTTAATAGCAATTTCGGGCAACCTGGCTTCTAGAGCGCGGTCTAGTTTGGTAACGGCGTTAATTAATTCGGTATCGGCTGCCAGAGTTTGATGTTCTACAGAATCTCTAACGGATGCTAATTTTCTTTGCCACTGTCGCTCTCGATGGTATGCTGCAAGCGTTCTATCGAGTCGTTTAATTGAGTTTCTAAGGCTTGCTGCTCTTTCAGTTGGTAAGATACGCTTATTAAGGTTTCGTTTAAGCTCTCTAAAACTTCCTTCAAGCCACTCGATTTTGGTTTCGTCAGCGAATCGATTAACTGCATCAGCAAGTTTCTCAAGTCGTTCTGGTTTGACTTCATAATTTCCAGGCGTTGCTCGACTGGTTCGAGGGCATCTTGAAGAATTTCTTTCAGGGTTAGATTGGGTGGGGTGGTTTGGCTCATAGTTTGTTTCTGATGTTTGGTTTAAATCTGATTTAGCTGTTTCTAAAGGGGTTTTTGTAACTACCCGTCGCCGATGCTCCCCAATCAGTTCGAGGGGATTGAGTTGCGCCCTACTAAAACTGGCTTTCTCGATAAATCGAGCGCGATTTTCGACATAAAGCTGGAGGGAGTACTTAGCCCGTGAAGCAGCGACGTAAAAGCTTTCTAGATTTGAGGTCAGATCGTCGGTAAGACTGACTAATACTCTATTGGCGGTCGCTCCCTGACTGCTATAGGTGGTGCTAACTAAGGCGTGTTCTAAATGTTGGGGGGTTTCTAAATTTATTTGTTCTTGCTTGCCCGTATCGGTTTCAATCGTGGCAATGTTGCCGTCAATGCTGGTGACGACAAACTCCGTACCGTTGATACGATTTAACTGACGCTCATTTTTACCCCACCGCAGGCGATCGCCTACAGCAATCTCGGTAGCCTCGACTCGATAGACCTCTTTATGCTTAAACCAGGTAGGTGATACTCGTTGTTCTTTACCTTCTCTATCTACCAATACCAAACTATCTTTTTCTACTGCCTTTACTCGATACTGTTGGTTTTTCTCCAGTCCCCATCTTTTGTAGTTACTAAAGGCAATAACTACATCACCTGCTTGGTAATAGTAAGCGTACTGCTTTTGGATCTCAGTTAGATTCTTTGCTTTGAGACGTTCGACTGTAACCTCTTTACCCAGACTACCTTCTTGTTTGAGTCCCTGACGAATGCAGTCTACGATTGCTTCTCGCTCTCGATGAGTACCCGCAACGATAAGGGTCTGTTGGCGATCGCGCTCGCTCAAATTTAGATAGTCTTGGGCGATGCGACTGGCTCTAGCTGTTGCCTCTGGTATCTCTAACAAGCGTTGACGGGCATCTAAAATCTCGATACCTTGGGTAACTCGTCCCTCTGAAAGTAAATCGACAGCCTGTTTTAAATCTCTAGCTCGCTGTCGTAGGGATTGGTTGAGATAGGCGGTAGCTATTCCCGCTTGCTGTAAAGATTTAAACGGATTGCCAGCCTCTACAGAAGATAGCTGTCTGGTATCGCCTACCAGTAATACCCTGGCGTTTTCTTTGGCTGCTTGTTGTAATAGTTTTAAAGCAGTTTTCGCACCCAACAACCCTGCCTCATCGACAATCCAAATTTGCTGCTGTGACTGTTCTGCTGCCAGAGATTGAGAAACCAGCTTACGAGCGACGGTAGTAGTTTCGATATTCATTTCTGCCGATAGCACTTGAGCGGCTTTAGCTGAAGGGGCAAAACCTTTAACGCTATATCCTTGAGCTTCGGCAAGTTTTTTAAATTCATTGAGGGCATAGGTTTTGCCCACACCTGCCTTGCCCTGCCAAGCGATAAAGCGGTCTTTAGTTGTAGCAGCTAGGGTAACGGCGTTTTTCTGTCCCTCTGTCAGACCTGCTGTAGAGCGAATTATTGCTTCTGCTGTAGCAATCTCTTTAACTTGATTTTTCCCTTGTTCGACAAGCTTGATGGTAGCTAGTTCTCTAAGTAAGGCGGTTTGGGTGGTTACTTGTTTGTCTAAATGAATCAGTTCGTTATTGGTGGCGATCGCTGTTTCCAATTCTCGGTATTGGTATTTGCCTACCTCGGAAAAGACAAACTGCTGGATGGCTTGAGGCTTAAAGGCAACGCTTCGTTCCGCGCAGTGTTCGATAGCATCGCTAACGGCTTGGTTTACATCTACCGATACCAATTTTGAAGCTTCGAGGTTTGACTGTAAACCGCGCTTTTTTTCCTGATTAGGTTGGGGATAGGTGACATCAGCTAGTTCTTTACGCCAATAATCCTGTAATTCTTCTCTGGGAATACCTTCTCCTTTGCGCTTGCGGGTTCTATCCCAAACTCGTTCCCTTTCTTTCCAAGTAGATTCTTTCTTTAGCTGCGACTTTATCTGCTGTCTCCGCTTCGATAGAGACTGTAGCTGTTCCTCGCTAAACCCTTTAATCTCAAACTGACCGTGTGCTAAGGGTTCGATTTCATAGCCGAGTTTCTTTACCGCTAGAGCTAGCTGATTTTGATAGATTGCCCCCAAAAGTTTTTTGTGAGCTAAAACATCATCGTTACGAAAGCTATACCACCTATTGTTGTATAGGCTCATGTTGATAATGACGCAGTGAGTATGTAGGTGGGGGTCTAATTCTCTACTGGTATCGTGATGGAACTGTCCGACTACTAGGTTATTGGTATTGACTACCGTTACCCGTCCATTCTTACTAACCCTAGTAGTAGCGTAATCTCGTTCGATAATTTCTAAAGTTTCTAAAACTGCCTGTTTATGAGCTAGCTCTAGCTCTTTTCTCCCCGCTACTAAAGCCAAGATGCTGACGCTTTTGGGTGCGGAAAAAGTACAGTCGAGTCCCGCTCTTTCTTTGTAGCCTTGACGTTCGGTTTTTCTGGTTCTAAAGCGAGTACCGTTGGGTAGTTCTCCGTAGAGTAACTGCTTAAACTTCTGGGGTTTTATCTTACCTTTCAGACCGAGTTTGACCGCACCCTTACCCATCCACTGAGAATTAGCGACAGATTCTGCTGCCGAATAATAGTTTTCCTGGGCATAGTAAGATTCTCCCTGTTTGGGAGTAATTACTTTAGTGGTTAGCAACTACTTGTAACTTAGATAATTTCGCGATTAATTCAACAATAAACTGAATTAATATTCTCAATTTAGGATTATTTTTTAGTATTTAAAAGTCAAGTTTACAAAACTACTTTTTTTACAAAACCTGTCTAAAAACTATGTTTAAATATGTTTTTAGATTTTAGGTTAGAGCAAAATTTTTGCGTACTGTGCGACGACCGAAGGAAGTTATCAGTGTAGCCTGTAAAGGCGCAGCAATAATTGTTGCAGCTATTATAGTTAGTTTTTGGCACTATGGATATAGTCTTATCTTCTAAGTAATATATTTTTCACTATATAGCTAAAAAAAAGTGAAAATACTGTCTAAAAACTGCTGTGTAATATTATCAAATACATTAATTTTGAAGAAAAATTAGTGGTATATGTTATAAAAAAATAGTGCGAATCAATTTTTTTCACTCTATACGTTATATGAAGTGAAAAAATAAATGTATTCTAGGCTACATTAAACATTTTAGTTAGAGAACTTATCGGTAGTCTAGGCGTAATATATTTGATTAATGTTTTTCTAAAAATTTATTAGTTGAAGAAAGATGGTCGATTGCTGTATATGTATCGATACGGGTAATAGTGGGACTAAAATAGTTTATTCGCTCTCACAGACAGAGAAAACAAACTCTTTATTTATGTCATCGGCAATAGACGAAGTTTCATCCGAGCGAATGGAGAATCAACTCAAACATTCTAATTGGATAGGATTTCCCCAACCCGAACAACAAGCATGGATAAGAAATGGCAACAGCTTAGTAGTAGTAGGACAGATGGCGGAAAAGTTTTGTCCGACCGATAGAAGAAGCGTTCCCAAGTATGAAAATGCACTGTACAAAATTTTGGCAGCAATAGGAGTAATAGTAGAAACGCATTTTGTATCGAGAAGGAGAAAAATCAAAATACAACTAGGATTGTTATTGCCTTGGGACGAATATAAAGACCGAAAGCGTTTGTTGGGAGAGTTACAAAGACTGACTCCAGAATATGAATTTCGCAGCCGTAAAATCCGAGTCAAGATAGAAGATTTTCTTTGTTATCCAGAAGGAGGTGGTATAGCCGTGTCGAGGATTGCAGAAAAAGGTCTAGATTGGTTCAAACAACAGCGATTGGGAATTTTGATGCTAGGCGATCGCAATTGGACGGGACTCTGTTTTGAATCGGGGCAGATAAAAAGAGGTGCTAGTCCTCTTATGGGTTTTTCCTTTCTGTTGGATCGAGTTATTAAAACTGCACCTTGTTTGTTAAATAGAGACAAACTAAACAACGCTATATTCAAGGGAATAACGGAGGCWAGCAAAGGTGAATACWATTYTSMCAAACCTTTGTGGGGTGAGCTTGAGGCAATTCGCTCTCTAGCTACAGCCAGAAATAGCAATCTTAGAAAGTCGGAAATAGAAGATCTAGATAAAGCTATAACTCTTGGAGAGAGGGAATGGGAAGAAAAGCTGAAGCTTTTTCTTAAAGAGATATTTCCCAATCGACTGACAGAACTCAATGTATGCGGAGGACCGTTGCCATTTTTCAAACCCTTTATAGAAGCTTACTTTAACTGTGCGCTCGGTGAAAAGGGTGAAAAGATGGATTGTTCGCCAATAGATCTAGCTAGACCGTATACTCCTGTCTTAGCTCATGGTGGAATCATCAAAGATGTAGCTGAAGCTTTGGAGTTTAAATCTATAAATGCAATAGAGTCGGCTTTTTCAGTTCGCTTTGCAGATGTTTTTAGTCTATTTAAGTATTTAAAAGCAGAATAAAAACCTGGTAGGCAAACAAGATAAAAAACTGAGAACTTAGATAATGGCAAGTAAAAACAAACTTCGTAGTTTGACAATTCGCTGGCAACCAAGTGAAGGAAAACCTCTAGCTCAAGTAGCTGATTGGTTGAATAGTATGTCTGTTAGAGAAAGAAGAAAAAAAGTAGCCGAAGTATGTCTGATGACTTTACTTCCCTATGCTCTAGAAGCCAACCAAAAAACAGAAGAAGAAGTAGAACGTTGTTATTGGGAGGTACGAGAAAGATTGTTTCAATATTTATTCGCAATGAAGCAGGTTCTCGGCATAAAGTCAGAAAATCCGACATCTTTAGCCTCAACAATACCTGTTGATGTTGACAATGTTTTCCAGAACCAAGATGTCACAGATATTGATTCTCAAGCAGAATCTACAGCACGAGATTCAAAAGAGCAACCAGATTTAAAAGATCTAGATTTGATTTTTGGGGTTTCTCAGTAAGAAAGATTATAGAGTAGAGAATTATGGCAAAGTTAGAACTATTTGGCGGAGAGAAAGGTGGAGTTGGAAAATCTTTTGTTTGTCGTACTGCCGTTCAATATCATTTAGATAGAGCAATTGAATTTGCTTTATTTGATGCGGATCGTAGCAATCCCGATGTTAAAAGAATTTATAGTAGCTTGGGATGTCGCGAAGCAATCTTTAGCGAGAATGAAAAATATGAAGATAAAGCCAAATCAATTTACCTAACGGCAACTAATAAGCAGACTTTAGTAAATCTTCCCGCTCAGATAACAAATCCTTTCCAAGATTGGTTTGAAAAGAATGAGCTATTTGTTCTTGCTCCCGAAGATGGAGTTGAATTCGTGCTTTGGTTTGTCTGTAGTGGCGGTTACGATAGCTTAATGCTTTTGAAGCAGTATTTTAAGTATTTTCGGGAAAGAGTTAGCTATGTATTGGTTAAAAACTGGGGAATTTGTGACGATTGGGAAAGTTTAGACACTAATGAGTACCTCCAGTCTCAAATTAAAGAGTATGGGGTAAAGGTAATAGACTTTCCTAAGTTTATCGGCAACAAAACTAGAAACATCATTGACGAGAAAAATTTGACTTTTGGTGCGGCAAGGGAAGAACAGCAGTTTGACTCGATAGATCGTCAGCGAGTTAAAAGTTTTTTAAAGAAAGCGTATCGGGTGTTTGATGATGCGGGGGTTTTCCAAGTTGCTAGTATTGACAAGCCAGTTCTCAAACACCAAGAAAATAATGGATTAGTAAATGTTACCGAATCGTCATGAGTAATAACGGTTACATCAATTCTCGGATTCAAAAAAGAACAGAGGCGATCGATAGACTTTTGCAGGGGCGTTCCGAATCGGTAAAAGTAAACGTACTCGACTATATGATGAAGTACGATATCGATCCAGAAAACGAGTTTTTTGTCATTTTTACAGCTTTGGGAGAAATAGAAACATTTCTGGAAAATTCACCCGATGAGATACGGGAATTATTTGAAGGATTTAAAAGGGAAATATCAAAATGGGCAGACGCGAATCTGGAGACTCTGAAACACCTTTCGGAAAAAGCGACAATAACGGAGCGGCTAGCCAGCAACTCGGAATCGCTCGGCAACTCCTTGGTCGAATTGCTGCAAGTCTGCGAGGGGCTGATAAGTCAGTTACAAACGTCGAATGGATTGCTCGCGAACTCCCTCTCGCAATTACAAACCTCGGAAATCGAGTTAAGGAACTTAGTGGTCGAAACCAAGACAGAACTTTCCCAACTCCAGAAAAAAATAACCGACCTGAACTCGACCATAGAGGAGTGGAAAAAATCCAGCCTACCCGCACTCAAGAAGATTTGGACTTGGAAAGATAGTATGTGGTTAAGCTTGACTACATTTGTGCTATTTATAGTTATTGGCTTTGGTGTGAGTCAAAAAAGGATCGATGAAGATACCAGTCAAAGAGTAAAGTGGCTGCTTGAAAAAGCAAATCGTCAGGACTGCTTGGCAGGAATTAAAGAATCTAACAGTCCTGAATGTCAAAATTTTTAGCAAAGCAAATAACATTGGAGTTTTTTTATGTATACAACATTTGGCTTTAATAGTTTAATAGAGCAACTAGAAAATCTGTTCGATAATACCAACAACTTATATAACAGTAAGAAAGAAACAAAAGACAGTTACTCTGATTCGGATAAATATGAGTTTAGCGAAGAAATCGAGGAAGATATTCAAGAAGTGACCGATGAAAATGCGGTGGTGGCTCACATGACTTCGATGTTATGGGAACTATTGAAGTTAACCACGATGGCAATTTTGACTTTGGTAAGGATGTAAGCGTTAATCCTGACGTGTTTGATGGTGCTTTTGCTAGTGCTTGATTAAAATTTTCCGCTCGTCATTAATACTTTCTTTTAGTCTGGACGAAAAATGCCGCACAGCAATATGTGCGGCAAAAAAAATATTATGGATAATAAATCTTCAGCAAATTCTCTACAAACTCCTTTTAACGGAGAGGCATTTGTCATCGGTGACACTAAGAAAGAGGCATATCTTCAGGTAGAACATTTTGACAACGGAGGTGCAGGTGTCTCCTATCAAGATTTTGACCGAATCAATCATGGCGGTGACTATCGCCAAAGCAAGGGTGTAGACATCGAAAAGACTAATGATGTCGGTGGTGGTTACAATTTGTTCTGGCTGGCAAACGATGAATGGTTGGAATATACTACAGACGTTACCGCAGGTACTTATGACCTAAAATTTCGAGTTGCCGCGCCCAATGATACTTCTGGTTCTTTAAATGTCAAGCTAGATGATAAGTTGCTCGGACAAGTTACTGTAACGGGAACCAACGACTGGCAAAACTGGCGGACAATAGAGCTACAAGATGTCGAACTCGATGGTGGCGAGGATAAAATTCTGCGTTTGGAAGTTGATGGTGGTTACTTTAACCTCAACTGGCTGGCGTTCGAGCAACAAGGCGCAAACGATGGCACAAAAGATGCCGCAAATAATAAAGTAGAAAACGCTATCGTTGAAAGTAAATCTTCTGTCCTCAACGCAGTTGAAGCTCAAAATACTAATAACGTTAACACGAGTAATGTTAAAGCTCGCAGCACCGATGATTTTCTCGACTCAATAGGAGTTATAGTTCAAGCAGGAAACCGAGAAACTGCTTATGGTAATTTTGATTCGGTTATCAAACCCAGGCTGGATGAATTAGATGTGCGTCATTTAAGAACCAATGTCAGCCCAGACGACGATACAACCATTAGTAGGCTCAAAGAATTGGCAAAACTGGGGATGGAATTCAATTTAGTTATGGACCCTGAAGAACTCAATCTCGATGAGTCTGTCGCTCTTGTAGAAGAATTTGGAGCGGCAGTAGAGTCGGTAGAAGGACCAAATGAATGGAATCATACTAGAAACGAAACCTACGAAGGACAAAACTTTCCCAATGGACTCAGTAACTATCAAGCAGATCTTTATCGGGCAATAAAAAGCGACCCTGATACTGCCAATATTCCAGTAATTGCTCCTAGCTTGTCCAATGCTTTCGGAGTTAAAACCGACGTAGCAGAGTTGGGACGAGTAAAAGCCGATTTYAAYAATGCCCATCAYTAYCCMTCTGGTTTAAACCCATAYAATGAYGAGCTTTTCTGGCATTTACCTATTTACTATAAGCTTAGTGGCGCAGACAAACCCCTGATTGTCACCGAAACTGGCTACTTTAACTCTACACAATATCCTAAAGGCATATCGGAAGAAGCTGCTGGTAAATATTTACCGAGACTGCTCTTAGAATATTTCAATCTTGGTATCGAACGTACTTACCTTTATGAATTAATCAACGATCGCGCCAGCGATAGCAGAGAATTTAACTTTGGCTTACTACGGGCGGATGGTTCTAAAAAACCTGGATTTGTGGCGATCGAAAATATGATTGATATTTTAGATTCAGGCGGTGTGGGTAGTTCGGGAGGTAGAAACAGTTTGGACTTTGCAATTGGCGGAGATACCAAAGATATTCATCAAACTCTTTTATCTAAGGAAGATGGTAAATTTTATCTAGCTTTATGGCAAGAAGTGCCTAGTTACGACCTCAATACTAATTCCAATATTAATGTACCTGCTAAAAACCTGACCCTAAATTTTGGCAGCAACATACAACAGGCGAAAGTATACGAACCTAACCTTAGTAAAGAGTCTCAACAAACTGTAAGCAATGTAAATTCGATGGATGTCAACGTATCGGATAAAGTAATGCTTTTAGAGGTAGTTGTTTGAGTAAATAAAAACTTCATTGTGCATAAACAAATGTCTAAACTAACTAATTTAGCGTGGCGAGAAGCCCAAATGCAGTAGTAGGAAAGTTCGCGCTGTAGAAAAGTTTAACAAATTTGGCTGGAGCTATGACCATTGGCTCCAGCCAAATTTGTTTACTAGCAAATAGCTAGTTTCACTTTGAGAGACAGATAAAATACCCAATCTTTTAGTTTCTCACGTTTGAGTTGGTCTTCGAGAATTTTTAGTTGACGCAGACTAGGATGCTGTTGATAAATATATATCAGCTAATCTACATAAGCCAATCTTAATTTGTATTTAGTTGAATCTGACATTATTTCCTAATTTTCCTTTACAACTGTGAAAATCAATTTTGAAATTTTTACGGGGCATGAATTTCAGGCTAGATTGCCTCATGTGTCAGCATCGCTAGTTTTAATCATAGTTGACAGAACATACTAGCCTTGCGTAAAGATACACTTTGTTGCCAAATGTTTTTTACAGGCTATACTGTTTACATTGATTGATGTAAAAAAATGAATTTCGACGATATTCGAGATTGGAAAGGTACAGCAGAAAATCTTTTGCAAGAATTGCAGTGTCAGATAAACAGACTAAATTTATCTGTTGAATCACCTACCGTTAGGACCATTAGGGCTTGGCGATCTAAAAAGCTTTTATCTCAACCGAAGGGTCAAAAATTTGGCTTTCGTCAGATATTAGAAGGATTGACTACTCTACTTTTATTGAAAAAAGGCTGGACTTTAGTATCAATATCGCAAGTTTTATCCTCTTGGAATGATAAAGAACTCGAACAGCAAATTTTAGTTGGGATAGATGGAGTAGATGAAACAGAATCAATTCATAGCCAAGAATTATTTACATTTTTTCAACCTAGAAAACAAAACAAATTAGCTCTAGCAGAAGATGCCATTATTCTTCTGGCTCAAGGAATTTTACGGCAATATGATTGCGTTCTTACTGGTACAAAAATCGTCAGACAGAATGATAAATTACCATCAGAACTACATTCAGCAATGTGCAAACTAGGTCGTCTTTATCTCGAAGAGGGAAAATGCGATCGCGCTGCTTGCGTTCATGATTTATTATCACGTTCTCGGTACAGCCTAAATCGAGACGAATATTGGGATTTGGATATTTTTCGCGATTCGGAGTTTCCCTTGGCGAATGTTCAATTAATTGATACCGATTTGCGAGTACCAACTCCAGATTGTGCCGAGATTGCTGAAATCTCTGGTGGCTATGGAGAGGATAACGTAATCGAAAATCGTTTACACACCAGAATTAGAACTGCTACCGAACGCCTGGGAAAAAGAAAACAGCATCATGCTTATACAGCGTTACGGCAACTACTAGGAAGGCGATCGCTAATTCAGGAAAACGAGCTAGTAAATTATTTAGAAGAAAAAAATCTAACTCCTCTACAAGAGATAGTGTTAGAGTTTTACGATCCAGTTCCAGAAATTTGGTTAATTAAAGATCTTGCCAATCGTTGCGCTCATTGCGGAACTTTAATGCGACCTCACCCCAAACGGTCTATTTATTCAGATGGCTATTGTCCAATCCATCAATGTAATAGCAAGTATGCACCAAAAGTAGGTGAAAGATTAGATCCAAAACAGGAACGACTGTTAGTAGCTAAACCGCAAATCTTGGCTTATTGGACTGCTCCTGCAATCGATGAGCTAGCAATTTTCGACCGAGCGCAGTCGGTAGGCTTAGATACGGAATTATATCCAGAATCAGATCGATGTGATGTATCGATTAACGACCTGGCAGTCGGTATAGATGCCAAGTCTTATCGCAGTCCTGTATTACTAGCCTCCAAGCTCAATCGTAGCATTGGCGGACTGATTTTTTATCGGCAAAGAATCGTGGCAATCACAGACGAACTGATTGATGACTGTCCAGGCTATTTATCTACTTTACGTTCTCTGCTGGATAAGAAAAGCGATACTGCTAGTTTACAGATAATGCCTGTGTCTTTAGTAATCAAGAATATACAGGAGGGAAAGTATGCGAGCTAAACCAAAGCCCGATTTTTGGACGGGAAACGAGCGCATTTGCTGGCTATGCGTCCTGATGGAAGAATTTGTTGGAGTTCAGTCGTTAGAATATGTTCCTGTAATCGTGTCGGGAATGGAGAGTGTTTTAAATGCACCTGTTTTAGAAGGCGCACGACAGGCAATATTTAATATTCGTCAAATGTCCTTGAATTATGTCACTAGAAATTCTGTTAAATATGCCGTCGCACTTTATAACGATTTTCACTATCAACAAAATACTCAAGGAGTATATGAAATTGATAGTCAAACATTAGAGTTTAAGAAAACCGACTTTTTGGAAGATCCTAAAATTACTCAGGCAAGAGAAATTTTGTCTGCGCCAATGGCTTATAAGTTTCATGGCAAAACAACTGCTAATCCACAGCAACAAATGGCAATATCGCTTGGAGATCTCGCTACATCGACTCGTTTACCAATCTCTCCGATTACTACACCGCTAGCTAGTCGCAGAACCCATAACATTAATCGACAGCCACAAGGTAATATTTCTATTCCTCTCTCTGAATTACATCAGATAGCAGAAGAGATGGATAAAAACGATCGAGAACATCCCGAACGCAGACCTGGTAATTGGACTAAACGTTTAGAACATTTCGATCTATTAGTACCCGAACCAGATCGAGGTTTGAAAACCGAAATAAGAATTGAATTATCAAATATAAAACATTTAATTGGCTTACCTGGGGCTGGGAAAACCACACTTTTGATGGTTAGTGCGGTTTGGTTGGGAAAGAAAGGATACAAAGTAATGCTGGTTTTTCCTTCCATTGAAGTTGCCAGACGATATATGGCGGATTTGAAGTTTTATGGCGTTAAGGTTGGAATGCTGGTAGGTCAAAGTTCGACTACACGGAGAAACCATGCCGATCGCATAGCCGAAACTATTGCTGCTTCTGGAGGACAAGGAGGCTTTGCTTATACTCTTGAGGGTACAGATTCTTTTGCTCATAATTGTCTTCTTCCTGCTTTTTCTACTGTAGAAACTTCTCAATGGGAATACGGTAACGCGCCCTGTAGTAGTATTCTGCAAAGTTCTTCTCAGGGAAAAATGAAAACACATCTTTGTCCTGTATGGACGATGTGCGGACGTAATAAAGCTCCGCGAGACTTGATTGATGCTGATATTTGGGTAGGGCATATCAGGTCGATGGATACCACAGTACCTTATCAGGGGATTGATGAGGAGATTCGCTATTTTGAACTGATGGCTAGAACTTTCGATCTAGTTATTTTTGATGAAGTAGATATGGTTCAGTCTAGTTTAGATTCTTACGGCGTAGCAGAATTAAATCTTTCTGGTGCAGATAGTTCTATTCATCGAACTATTTTAGAACAGGTTCACAATCCCTTAGCAAGAACAGAAAATTATCGATTGGCAGACCGTCATATAGAACTTTACAGTCGCAATATGGCTGAGTTTGGCAATCACAATACTTCTTTAGTCAGCTTATTACAAAATATCCATCCTCGGCTCAAAAAACGGTTTAAAGGTCAATTACTAACGGTATCGCGGATTATTACGGAAATATTAGAAGGTTTTGACCAGAATAAATTTTATTCCCTCAGAGATACTTCAGCAGATGCCGAAATAACTAAAGGATTTAAAAAAAGTCATGCTTTAACTGATTTTTGGTCAACTGCTGCTTACACGGCATTTTACGACCGCACTGGTACGGAGACAGTGAAAAAAAGCTATGAAGAAGATTTATGTTCTCGCACTTTAGGTATAAATAAAAATGAGTTAGAAGCCAACTGGAACGAGCTTATCAAGCATCTTCGGCGATATTTAGCAGAAAATTTAATTAAGAAAAGAGATGAAATTGTCGATCGTATAACATTGTTATTTCTTAACATTTGTTTCCCAAATCGAGAACCACCCCATCTCACCCGTGAAGTTATTCCTTTATTAGTAGCTATTACCTTCGTTATTTTAGGCTATCAACGCACCGTACCTGAAACTAGGACGATGGTTGCAGAGGGGTTAATCAAAGACCCAATTTTAAATCCTCCTCTTTCACACCAGTTACGCTGTTTTACTCCTGAAAATCTGATTGGAAGGCTTTCTGGAGTTAAATATAAAGAACAAAATGCTCATACCAATCGTAACAACTCTAGTAATATTTCTCTGTCTTATATTATTTTTGTTGGTGCGCCTCGAATGTTGATGCACCGTTTTGACCGTTTACTAGCTGCCGACGGAAGAAAAGATGCACCAGTAGTTTTGATGACTTCTGCTACTTCTTATTTGGAAGCCAGTCCCGCTTATCATATTGATGTTCATCCCAACTATTTACTCAAACCTAAACTAAACCAGCAGCCAGCAGAATCGAGTAAATACTATTTTCAATATTTTCTAGATAAAGAACGACGAAATGAACCATTACGCTATAGCGGTGCTGGCGAACTAAGAGATACTAACCTACGCAAAATGATTGATGAGTTAGTAAAAAATGGTGAGAAGTCAGAAGTCAGAAAAGCGATTAGAAACTTTGATGTCAGAAATGATATTTATCGTAAAGCTGCTTTTGTAGTTAACGGTTATCAACAAGTAAGAGATATTAAGAAATATCTCGACCGAAATTATCCAGATCTGGGTAAACGTACTAAAGCTGTGGTGCGTCATCTTGAAGAAGGAGAAAAACCTTCTGATTATGTTACTACTTCTCAATGCGAGGCTTTGGGCGATGATGAGGCTTGCGATCTAATTATTTTTCCCATGTTGGCTATTGGTCGTGGAGTCAATATTGTCTTTACCAAAGGTGCGCGAGAAAGAGATGCTGCTATTGGTTCGATTTATTTTCTAACTCGTCCTCACCCTACCACTGATGACACGCAGCTATTGTACAGTTTGGCAGGACGTGCGACTCAAGCATTCGACCGCTATACATTTTCTCCAGAAGACCAATTAGCAGACATCGATCTAGCTTGGGAGACTGCGAGAAGAGATATTTACCGCGATACAAAACGACTGCTACAAGAGCCATTAATGGCTAGCAGATTGGGTGCAGAGCTATTTAAACCCTTCACTGCCAATCAAATGGTAGCAATCTTACAAACAATTGGACGAGGTATGAGGAATGGTTGTCCAGTGTCAGTTTACTTTATTGATGCAGCCTGGGCTCCCCAATCGGCGAGAGGAAAACCTGATTCTCCCCGCGACAGTATGCTCGTTCAAATGCGCGTCATTTTAGAAGAGTACATAAAGCACCCCGATCCTGTAATTCGCCAGATATATCAAGAACTTTACGGCACTTTTCTCGAACCTTTAAGGAAGGTAGGCAAGGTAATTTATCCCCCAAAATTATTTCAGTCAGAAGATTCAGTTTATGAAGACGATGACTACGAAGACTTCGATCCTTTACTAGATATGTAATTAACTATGACTCAATCTCAAGAATTAGAACAAATCAAAATGTACGAATTAGATCCATTTGCTAGAGAAGATTTCAGTAAGAAGGTAGGAATATTTACTCTTTCTATATTGGCTCAAAATAATTTTCATCAATTTGTCTGGTTGATCTCAGCCAAATTAGAAGTATTACTACCCAAAAAATATATTCAATTGGGAAACGCAAGAAAAACTGCCACGATTCCTTTAGTTTTTACTATCCCTAATGATTTGGCTCCTGACACGGTTAACGGTTGGACAATTTCTTGGACAAACGAAGCATTAGCCAACTTTTCAAAAATACTGAAGGAAATAAAGCAAATAAAAAATCTCCCCTATGCTTCTTTAAGATGTTTTTTGGAAATTAAGCTGTCTAACGTCACTCGAATTGAATCTAATATGGGTTTGAGTAAGTCGGCAATAAACGGCAGGGACTACAGAATAGATCCTTTTGCATATCTAGATGGTGGAGATCGAGAAGAAATCGTAAAAAAATTAAAACCAATTCTCAATGATTGGCTGGAGAATTATCTCGTTCCTTATAGAGAGAAAGAAGGAATAGATGAAGATATTATAGAACAATTAAGAGAACTACAGTTAGATAATCTTCTTTTATCAATTAATCCATTCCAATCTCAGATCTTTCCTTGGTTACAACACGAAGAAAGTGGCACTGCCAAACCAAATAACAAATATTCTTTCACAGCATTAGCCGATTATTTGGTCAGATTAATTGCCGAACACGAAATTTTTACAGAATTAGGGGGCATTAAGCGTATTATTACTAGCCAATCTGGAAATAGCGTTCAATTAGTAACTAATCCAATTGAGCTTGAGAATAAAGGTTTATTTAGCTTATTTGTAGACCTAAAGATTATTACTTTTCCTTCCCTATCCCAACCATTAATAAAAGTAGATGTCGGCAAAAAGCGTTGGTTGAGTAGTCTCAAAGAAAATAGTTTCGATTCTAACGCTATCAATGGTTTTATTTTTTCGGAAAACCATAGCGATCGCATTTTTAATTTTCAACTCAATCGTCGCCTAGACAAAAAAACTAATCAATGGGAATGGCAACCAGATAATTCTTTTGCAGCTTTACAGCGCGAGCTTGATTTACCCTTGAATATCTCTAAGGTCAAACAAATCGTTCAAAACCTAGCTTCAACAGCAGATTGTCAGGTTCTTCTAACTTATCGTAATGGTATTCAAGAAAAAAGACACGATATTAAAGCGGGTGTCCCTGAAAAAGATAAATTGGAAGCTTTTAAAGCCATAACTCAAATTTTGTCAACTGTAGGAATTAAGCCTTTTAAGGACTACTCTAAGGTAAAATTTAATAAAGGAATGGCGCACTCAAAAGACATTACTGGTTCTAGAACTATCAATGCTCCTACTTCAGTCAATACTATCTTAGAGTCTCTAGAAAATAGGGATGTTTTTGATTCTGAAAAAAAATCTCCCGATGAAATGAGCCATCAAGAAATTAATAATTTGCTCAAGGAGCACTTTAACTTTGAATTGAGTGAAAAAGGCATTAATAATTTAAGACTTAATAGCGAGAAAAAAAATCAAACGAAAGAGTTAAAACAATTATTATTAGCTAATAAAATAGCAATTCAGCAACTATATCCTAATGAAACACCTTTACTAATAATTTTCTATGACGGTAAGCATCATCAAACTGTTGGACTACTAGAAGCAGTAATCAAAATGCTATGGGGAGATAAACTAGAAATCCAATTACAGAAACTTCCCAAAGATACTCATGGTGCAAAAGCAGTGCTACCTGGAAACAAGTTAAAAACCAAAGCAAGAGCGCAGAAAAGAGTAGAGGCTTGGACTTCAGTAGCCGAACAAATTGCTAAAATTGAGCGTCCAAAATTTTGTTTGGTGATGGCAGATGAATTTTATCCCGCTCCTAAAGATGAAAATAAGCAATTACATGACGATAAAGTAAACAAACCCTCAACTCGTAAAGCCTTAGCTTCAATAGGTCGTAGCTGCGTACAATTTATTCGCCCTCCGCAATTTTGGATGACATCTGGAGATATAAAAATAGAGGAATTTATCATTCGCGCTCAAGCCTCTACTAAAGAGTTACTTTGGGCGCATTCTGGGCGTATCGACAATATACAGGAGAAAGTTAATAAATGGTTTGGTGATATCGAACCAAATAATAGACCACAGGAAATTATAGCCATTACAATTATCCGAAGAAATGCTGGCAGAAGAAGTGGAAGACTAGAGAAAACGTTTCTCCCCATAGCAATTAAAACAAATGTTAAAACTGGAGTTAGTGAAATGTCTTGTTGTTACGAAGACCCTAAAACACATAACTTTGTTATTACGTCCTGGCTACCATTCACTGAAGCACTTTTTGACATAGCCGATATTTCTCCCATATCTCTTGGAAACAAAAAAAATATTCGTATTAATCGCTTTCAAGAGTTTGTGGATTCAATTATTTCTGATTCTGTTGATGAGGGTAATAATCCAGTGGTAATGATCGACTCTTCAAATTGCGTACAACTTTGGGATTGGTTGAGCGATCGCAAACTCAATACAAAAGATATTGATATTAATCAAAAACTTAATATGCAGAATAATTGGGAAGGAGCGCGTATTGTTCGTATTAGACAAGATTTAGCACCAGGTATCATTGAGGATAAAGTTAAATATCTAGCCGAAACATACCTAGAAGATACTCGAACTATAGAAGAATTAAAAGCAGATAAAAATAGGCGGAAAGAAATTTTAGCCCCATCAAGCCCCACAGGATTATATAAACTTAATTTTCAGAATATAACTGGCTGTATTGTCTATCTTTCTATTGGTAAGAAAACGCTTCATCAAAAACAAAGAGGCTTTAGTTGCTATCAAAAAGTCGAACAGGACAAATATCTTGAAACCAAAGTATTAAGTACAAAGAATAAAAAGAAATACAATAAAATTACAAACTCGGCAAAATTAAAAATCAAAAAGCTTCTTGAGCAAAAACCATATACGGATCAGTGGGCTACCCCAAATCCTTTGGAAATGGTTGTAGCATCGCGTCAACCAAAAGATAAACCAAATTATATTGCTGGATTTGTTGAGTCTCTTCGCTATGGATATGGTCATTTTAATGAAGGGACAAAGTTAGCTGCTCCACTGTTCTTCGAGCGTGTAGTACGAGACTATATTAGCGATTTTAATTTAGAAGAAGAGGAAGAAGGGTTGCCAATCATTAGATATTAAAAATTTTAGATTAATTCTTTGTTTTTTTGCTCAAAAAGAACATTTTAACAACGCCAGAGATTTATACTTAGTTGTATGACATCATTAGATGGCAACAACATCACTAATTCTGAATAAAGTTTTTGTATTGGTTCGATATTGATGAATTCGCTGTCGCCGTTCATTTCTATTAAACTTTGGATGGTTTCAGCGAACAAAATTACAGATTTTCTAAAAATAGCCACTTTTTCTTTCTGGCATTTCTTTCCCCAAGCTATAGCATCAATGTTTTTTACTAGTACTTTGAGCATTTTGCGAGAGTCAGGATCGACCCAGAAGTCATAATGTCGAATTTGCTTCATTTGAGTAAGTGCGATCGCCTGCTCTAAATCGTCTTTAAAGTTGGGAAAGCGATCGCGCAATTGCTCGGAAAAATCAATTGTGGTCATTCGTCTGAATCAAATTCGTCCACAGTTTCGTCACTTAATTCTTCTGGCTCTCTAGTAAAAATATCTCTATATTCTTCTTGCAGTCTAAGTATGGTTTGACCAGTTTCAGATTCTTTGGAAACAATAAAAGATTCGAGAGGCTGATTTATCAGTTTGACTTTTCTATCTCTGCGTTCGACGATTCTTTCTTCACCAATTTTGTTGATAGTTGGAACTAAACGAACTTTAGGACACACGTATGGAGCTTTACCCTCCTTTTTGTGAAGCCCAAGCTGTAAATCCAATACAGTAAGAGCATGGGCGCGATCGCTTAAATCTCTCACTGGTTGACCTATACTCTCAAAAAATGCAGCTTCAATCTCTTTTCTGAACGCTTTAACTTCATCGCCAAATGCCGAACCAGCACCAGCATTCATGCCGATTTGGAAAGGAATTTTGTGGAGTAATTGCTTGTTGTCGTCAACGAACAATATTAAATAGCGAGTACGAAGCCGATAGTTTTGGCGATCGCTTCTGGTCAAATGTCCTTGCTCGCTCATTTGCCCGTTTTGATACGCCAAACCAGCGTATAGCCATTTATTATCTTCTATTTTTTGCTGAACCTCGATTTGAGAGCGATGCAAAACAACAATTCTGATTCGTTTGGCTAAAAAACCTTCCTCACAGTTGCTGTCGGCACTATCTTCTCGAAAAGTCAGACTAATTGGTTGCCAATTAGAATCAGGTTTAAATTCTGCTATTTCTGCTTTTTCCTGAGTGATGAACCAGCCCCAAGGAAGATCTAGTTTTTCGATTTGAGATAGAGGAACATTAAGAGGATTCTTAATTTGGCAAAACGGAATGCTTGATGAGGTTACGATTTCTGAATCGAACTGAGCTAGCAAACTAGGTTTGGTATTCATAATAAAAAAAGATTTATTTAATACTATTGTACTAAGACAGAGCCGTGTAAGAACAGTCAATTTGTTGCAGTGCCAACCGAACATTTTTTATTTGGTAAGGTTTGGCATCTTGACCATCTTGACCAGATTGAATGACAAAGACCGAACAATTAGGATGTCGATAGATGCGGTGGCTACCTTTTCCTCGGTTTCTTAGGCAGACAAAACCTGCTTTGGATAACTTCGATTTGAGCTTTCTAATTTTCATTATTTAATCCTCAAATGTTTACCTGGAGTAGCCAATTGAGCGAAGCGAAGTTTGTGTCCAGATTCGAGAGCGTATCTTACAGCATCGCGGTCAACTTCCAAGCGAACCTTACAAAGCTCATAAGGAATGGAACTAGCAGGTATGTCATCGATAATCATTGGTCTTTTACCACCGTTATCAGCGACGGTTAAGTTAAATCGTCTAGTTCTAAGTCTGTTTAAATCTTTACCTTGAAGATGATCGAGCAGATAAGATTGAAGCCAATTGACCTTATTTTTATCGCTTTTGATTAATCGAGACAGTCGTTTGAGTTCTTTCTGCCTGACCTCAATCCAATATTTACGAGACTCTATCAATGCAGCGATGTTGTCTATCTTGTCGAGGTAGGCAGCTTTAGTATCTTTTTGGCAGTCGAGTAAATCATCAACGGCAGTTTTCAATTCGGGAGGAATAAAGGAAGAACTTACTGAATCAATAAGCTCATTAAGCTGCTGTAGTTCCGTGTTCAAGTCAAGGAGATTCATAAAAATTGAGGTAGTAAAAGTTTGCGTAGTTGGATTCTTTTGGCTTTAAGTTCGGGGAAACGTTGTAGATGGAGTTTCAGTCGCCAAACTTTAGCAGCAATATGGTTCGGTTGTTGGTTCATAACTTTTGAGATTTTAAACGAGGGTGAAGCAAATCAATTAAAGTAGCTAAAGCTTGTCTGTCTAAATTAAAGGTTTCGCCACTGGCTAGCTTGACCATACCCCCTGTAAGTTCTGGAGTGTAAATCAAACAGCTAACTTGGGTCAGGTTAATAATTTTGATTCGGGTAGAATTTTGGCAGGTAATGTTGATAAATTGCACGATCGAGTAGTCCGTTAATTAGTAATTCTTTTTCTGATTCTTTTTTTGAGTGTGCGTTTAGCTACAAAAGATAAATAGCTATCGACGCGATTGGCGAAGCCAGCGGGCAAAGCCCGATCACCAGGTAAGAGATTGACTGAAAACAATACAGAGCGATTGGCTCTGTCGCACAATTTTGTCCCCTCATCATTAGGATCGCGATCTTGAATCAAGCTCAAAATTGCATCTTCAATCTCTTCGATACCAGTAGTAGCAAAAAAGTTACCTTTTGAATCGAAGAAGATAGTTATAGTGGGCAAATTTTCTAACTCAATATCTTCTATGTTTTTAAAAGTTTTGAGTTCGAGCGAAAGAAGCTGTGGTTGAGCCATGTTAACGGTATAGATAATTGAAGGGTTTGGAATGGCAGGGGTAAGAAAGAGTATGCTCTCTCACCCCTGCAACAGCTTGGTACTAAAATAGTTCTTCAGTTCCGACTGTATGAGATAAATCGGCATGACAAAGCTCTCTTTCTGCTACCCATTCAGGAGCTATCCATTTTTCATCGAGTGAAGAAAGCTGATAATACCACTCAGATTGAGTTAGGTAATTGACAACAGAGGTATAGCATTGAGAGTTGTGTCTTTTCTCAACAACCTCAAACGTTGCCCATTCAGTATGGTCTTCGTCGGAGTCAACGATCTTAACCCTATCTCCGTAATCGTATTCAGAATACAGGAGAGCTTGTAAAGATGAAGAATTTAAATCGCAGTCATGGGTGCGGACATGATGTTTTCGAGTTGCGTCGTCAAATAGGTGACACCATCCGCGACCTCTTTCATCGTGGTAATCCTCAAAGTAAGTGCATTTAGCACAGGTGTCAGATTGGCGGATTAAAACTGATTCTTCGTACCAGCTACCGTCATCGACCTTGTATTTCCAACGGGGTTGGTTTAGGAGTTTGCCCGATGATGTTTTACTTTCAATTAGTTCCATCCCGCAGATGGTAAGTATCTTGGAAGGATTAAATTTGTTAATTACTTCGTCGCCAAAGACAAACTTTGGTTGGTAGTTATACTCTTCGGTTTCTGTAGGATGAATATTTGGTGCAAATTCGATGGTGACGAGGAGTGTTTCGTCTACAGTTAGTGCTGAGAGTGGTGATTTTGTTGCTACGTATGTCACAATTAATTAACCTCATATTGGTGAGTGACAAGGAGAGCAAGAACCGTCCAAAGTTGTATGCTCTCCTTTGTGTTCATTAGGTCTTTAGCGATAGCTAATTTTAAGAAATCTCCTGCTGGTAAACTTTGTTGTGCGGTTCGGTCTAAATCTGCTACTAAGGTTTCTAAGAAAAGAGCTTTATTGATTTTTCTTGGTGCTGTTGAGTTGTTAGCGGACTAATAGCTCTGCTTCAACTCATTGAATAAATCGTACCATCATGATATGTTGATGTCAAGTTACCTAGTTATCATGATATATTGTAAATATCGACATTGGTAGGTTAAATTTTTAGGTGTAGATATGTTGATATCAGTAGTGGCGAAACAAGAAAGACCAGAAGAATGGATTTATAACGAAAAAAAATTTGCCAAGCAATTTATGCTCACCGATACTGCTTCCCAAGCAATAGATAAAATAGCCAAAGAGCTAGGTATTAGTAGATCTGAAGTAGTAGAAAGAGCAGCTAGATGCAGTGGTATGGAAAAAGCTAAATGTTTCGATACTAAAACTGGAAAATGTCAGACATGAAGAATGAAAAATTCTAATTGCAATGTCTTTCGTTAAAAGCTAGTTATTTCTTTTAAGTCTTTTATTGTTTTCAACGCTTGTTACAGCCTATCTAATGCAAAAGCGATCGCCTTCCCTGGAAAAGAACAGCGACCGCTTCAGTTAAATCAAATCCCGTAGGAGGGAAAAAATGATTACCTATATTTTACGAGAGGTGCAGCAAAAGTGCATCTCTAATTCAGTAGAGCAGGAAACAAACTGTCTGAATCGCGGAGGTGTAGTATGATTGGCTTCATCGCACCTTTTAAGATTCTGGACTATTTAGATCGCCTCGAAATAGTCAAAGAAACAGGTTCAGAATACCACTGTAAATGCCCTGTATGTGATGATGGTGGCTTTAAAATCGACAAACCTACTGGCAAGTACCAAGCTTTCAAGTGCGGTTGCGAAGTTAAAGATATCAGAGAAGCAATTCGCCCTTGGAGCGAAGTCGAAGAAGAAAGACAGAACAGCAATTCAAGTAGCTCGGCTCGGAAAAAGATCGACCATTCATCTAAATCTGCTAAAGCGATTTCTAATGAAATCAAATTAGCTAGACTACCAAAAGCAGCCGAAGAAACACCTTATCCAAATACCGAAACAGAAGTTCCCGAATGGCTACAAAAACAGGGGATACCAAAGAACGCACTAGAAACCCGTTACTATTACTCAAAAACTCAATGGGTTTCACGCTTTGAGTGGCAAACCAATAAAGGAAAAGAGAAAACCTTTAGACAGGCACATACTAGCTCGAACGGATTAGTACGGTGGAAAAAAGGAGCAAAAAATTGGAACGCTTACAGACAAAATGAAGCTGCTGCTAATTGTCAGAACAAATGGGTGTTGGCAGTAGAAGGAGAAAAATGTGTTGAAGTAGCAAGAGAAAGAGCGATCGCGACAATAACATGGCAGGGTTCTAACTGGAACCATAGTGCAATCGCTTCAACTATAAAAGCTCTCAAGAAATCTGGTGCAGAGGGTTTGGTTTACTTTCCCGACAATGACGAAGCAGGAAGAAAAAAAGCCAGCCTAGTAGAATCAGCAGCTATTAAAGTTGACTTCCCTTGTCTAGTTCTCAATCCCAAAAACATCTGGACAGAAATACCAGAGAAAGGAGATTTAGCTGATTGGGTAAAAGCTCATGGTCATTTAGATGCCGAAGAACTAATAGCCAAATTAGAGGCTGCTATAAAAGGTCTAGAGTGTAGGAAAAAAGGGCAAAGGGAAAGGGAAAAAAGGAGTGAAGAACCCTTTAACCTTTTGCCTTTTTCCCTTTGCCCGAACGAAGTTCCTAACTGGTCGCAGTCAGATTTGGCTTTATGGCTGGCAGACAAGTATCGATCGCACCTAGCTTGGAATACAGAGTTACAGCAGTGGTATCGTTATAGCTCGGTAATGTCAGGAATCTGGAGCATCGAACCTACAGAATTTGTCGGGCAGTTAGTAAAGTTAGAATTAGAAGAGATCGCCATTAAAATAACTCAGTCAAATCCAAAAGGAAAAAAACCAAGCTTCACTATTAGTTTTATCAATGGTGTAGTCGGACTGTTAAAAATGGATCTAGCAGTCCGTTGTTGGGATGAAGCTACAGGATTGCTACCACTGCGAAATGGGGTTTTAAACTTAGAAACTAAAAAGCTGTTACCCCATGCCCCCGAACATAAGTTAACTTGGTGTCTGCCATATAGCTATAACCCTCTGTTAACCTGCTACCCAATACAGCAATGGCTAAACCAAATGTGTAGGGGTGACGAGGATCTAGTCCAGCTAATGAGAGCTTATTTAAGAGGTGTAGTAACAGGAAGAAGCGATTGGCAGAAATATCTGGAATTAATAGGACCTGGAGGAACAGGAAAATCCACTTTCACTAGACTGGCAATCGCTCTTGTCGGCTCTGAGAACACTCATACTACCACTCTGAAGAAACTAGAAGGAGAAAAGTTTGAATCAGCTTCGGTTGCTGGTAAAAGATTAGTTTTAATCAACGATTCGGAACGTTATGCAGGGGAAGTTAGTAAGCTCAAAGCTCTAACTGGTCAAGATACTTTACCCTATGAAGTTAAGTACAGACAAAGTAGCGGTGGCTTTACTCCTCAAGCAATGACCATTGTGGCGACTAATGAAGTGATTCAGAGTAGCGACTACACTTCGGGATTAGAGAGAAGAAGAATTTCAATCCCGATGTTTAATAGAATTGAGAGCGATCGCCAAAGAAACCTAATCGAGCATCGCAATGGAGAAATGTTTGGTGAGTTTGTCCCCTATTTATCTGGGCTACTCAATTGGGTACTAGCAATGGACGAAGCAGAAGCTACTAACATTATTAAAAACTATGAAACTGCCGTACCATCTCTATTAGCGATGAAAGCACAAACTTTGGTAGAAACCAATCCGATCGCTGACTGGCTAGATAATAAGGTAATTTTAGACCCCGAAGCGAGAACTAATATCGGAGTAGCCAAGCGCGACAAAGACAGTAATTCAGATAACTGGTACTTACACAATGACGAATGGCTGTATCCCAATTATGCTGAATACTGTCACGATACTGGTACTAGGTCAATTGGGTTACGTAGGTTCGTTAACCTGCTATCTGACCTGTTAAACAATCAGTTGAGATTGAATATAGAGAAAGGACGCGATCGCTTTGGCTCTTTCATCAGAGGGTTAAGACTTCGCGATGCAACAGATGATGAACCGCCGTTGATAACTAACGGTGCAGTAAAAACTAAGACAGATTTTAGTAGTATAAATGTCGTTAATAAACTCTGGAATTTAGTGATGGAAAAGGTGGTTAAAGCGATCGATTGCTTAATGGATGAGAATATTAATGATGAAGAAAATAATAACTTAAAAACTGCTGAAGATATTCAAGCGCAAGTAGAGGAAGATATTAAGGAAATAGAAGCCGAAGAAACTACTATAGAGAGCAAGGTAGATGATGTAGATGAAGAAATAAACATCGGCGATCGCGTGATGGTAGAAGATTGTCCTGCTTATTGGTCATGGGCGCAACCATTTCAGGTGTTAGCCATTGAGGGTAATATGGTGGCTTTAGAATTGGTAGATGAATTAGTCCACATTAATCGATTGCAAATATGCCACAACAAAAATTCCGAGTCGAAAAATGGATAGCGATTGATAGATATATTCTCCTGGTTTATTACACAACTGCACATTGTTATCAGTTTTCAATCATAGATGAAGTAGGAAAAGTTTATAGTTTTGAATTGGTTTGTTACAGTGCCAACGCTGCCGAGCAAGGTGGTAGAACGGCAATTAAAGCGGGTTTAGAGAGAAATAGAAGCGATTAGCCAGGGCGCATGGCTGAGTCTACGACTTGCGTATGCTTCCGCAATGCCATTAATAAAAAATTCGCTAAAGGAAATGTAGCTCTAGCAGCAGGTGAAGCTAATATACCCCTTTTTCGATTAATTCTATAATATAGAAATAAAGGTATAAGGTGGAAAAATGCCTCTTAGTATCAAAGACAACAAAACAGATGCTTTGGTTCGTCAGCTAGCCGAATTGACGGGTGAGACTATTACTGAAGCTGTCTTTGTAGCAGTCAAAGAACGGTTAGAGCGTTTGAAAACTTCTCGTTCTTCCTATTCTCTGGCTGAAGAACTCGATGCCATTGCCCAGCGTTGTGCTGCTTTACCCGTATTGGATTCTCGTTCGCCCGAAACAATAATCGGCTATGACGAAACAGGACTGCCTTAGCGTAATGGTAATTGACTCCTCAGCGTTAATAGCGATTTTTGGTGACGAACCAGAACGCCCCGATTTCAATCGCCAAATAGCAGCAGCTTCGCGTCGTCTTATTTCTGCTGCTTCGGTTCTCGAAACTAGCATTGTTTTGGAAAACCGTTTTGGAGAAGAAGCGTACCGAGAACTAGACTTCTTTTTACTCAAAGCAGCCATACAAATATATCCCTTTGATGCAGAGCAGTTAGAGATTGCCCGCCGTGCTTATCGACAATATGGTAAAGGACGGCATCGGGCAGGACTTAATTACGGGGACTGTTTTTCTTATGCTTTAGCCAAACATACTGGAGAACCTTTATTGTTTAAAGGCAACGACTTCAGCCAAACTGATATCGATTGCTGTTAATAAAGAAGAATATCGAGGCGGTCGAGTTGTTGTTGGAGGACGTTTGAGATCTTAGAAGTAAAAAAGTCTCAAAAAGAATGGCGATAAGCTTACGGCATGGCTGAATCTATGACTTGCGTATGCTTCCGCAACGCCATTGCTCAAAAAATTCGATAGAGTAAGAAAAATTACTTTACTTTATTGGGTATCAGTGATGGTGAATAAAACCTCTTTGCCTCCTTCAACGAAAAATAAAGCACAGAAACAAGTACGGGGCAATAAAGTCTCTAGTCCCAAGAAGAGTTCATCATCTAATTTAAAAGCCGAAAATACAAGCAAAACCCAACTTAAAACCTCTCAAAATCCCGAATCTAATAGTATTTTTCAAGCGATCGGAGTGCTTGAGAGTCTAGTAGCGGTTAAAAACGAAGAACAACTTACAGTTACTATAGAGGGACAAAAATATCGTTTGGGCTACACTGCCAAATCAAAGCAAAGATATAAAGCGTTGGTAGATGAAATAAACTCACAGGGCAGCAGCACTAAAAAATTGTCAGTCTATCCTCAAATTAGCTACAACAAAAAACAAGAAAGCTACAAAGTAGATTTTAATTTGGTAACGGTCGCGAACACAGAAGAAGCCAGAACTAGTATTTTCCAAGATTTAGCAGCAGGTGAGTTTTACCTGTCAGGGTTTTGGCAGTATGTACCCGTATGTGAGTCCTCAGTCATAGCAGTGTTAAGGAATTATAGTGAAAAATTAGCTCAAACAGTAGAAAGAGTTGGGAGTAAAAGAGCTAAGAAGATACTAAAACCAAATTATATTCCTGTAGATTGGGCAGATTCATCAGTCGATGCGTTTAAATACGACCCTGATGTTGAGAAAAAGCAGCAGATGTCCCGCTATTTCGTGCGCGTGAAAGCTAAATTCTGCTCGGAGAAGGATTGCTTTGAGGCGATCGCAGAGATTGGAGATAGCACAACTCAAGCACCAAAATATTTGAAGTAAGAACCTGTAAAAAGCTCTAATCAAAGGACATTATGAGCAGCAGTATAAGCTACTTGTTTTGTAGTATACATAAAATAAATAAGTTTTAACTACAGTGATAAGTATGATGGAATCGCAATAGCTAGAAACCTTGTCAGTTATGGATGTGATTGATGTGACGGCAAATTTAAAAACTTACAATTAGCAGTGTTACTTTAGCCAAAGTAACACTGCATTTTTATAGCTAGACAAAAATTTAAGGAAGTTTTGAATTTATCCATCACAGTCGTTTTTCACTGCTTCCAAATCGTTAAAATTAGCCAGAATAAAGTACAACCTTTTAAAACAAGTTAGAGCCAAATGAGTCGGGAAAAAACAGTTCAAGCAACAAAGACAGAACACTATAGAAAGTACACAGTCAAAGAACACGAACGGAAAATGTACGAACGAGAGTACAAGTTCGTCTGTAAAGGATGTGACCGTGTTGTAGAAAGAATGAGCTACGCAGTATGTTGTCCGAGCTACGGAAACGATTGTAATGGTAAATTATCTCAATGTCGGAGAAATCAATAATGTTGTCAGAAGAGTTACTAAAAGCGATTGAAAGCTTAGAAAGATTACAAGACCATTACCAAGACGAACATGAATATTATTTGGCTAAGGCGATGGAAGCTAAGGAACACTAAGAAAAAATCGAGGTATTACTACAAGATTTAGAGAATAAAGAGAACTATCGCAAACTAGGTTCTAGCTTACAAAAGAACGAAGCTTCTTTACTTGACAACCACGCTGAAGATGAATCAACTTCAGAACGCCGAAGAAGAAAAAGGGCGTTGCTGAATTGTAATGTTTTAGATAAAAAGAGGAAGACTTTTGAACCTCAAATAATGAAGTAAAAGACGAATGGAGTGCTTAAGCATTTCCAGGGATTTGGAGTAGCATAATGTTTTTCGGTGCAATCGAGCCAAATAGTGTCGAAGTCTCATATTTTCTCCCTCCACTCTGGTCATATAAGTCTTACTCACCAAATGATCTTCAGACTGAATATACATCGGATAAACTTTCCAGCCATCAGTCACGTACCAAAAACTGCCCCAGCACTTGATAATTTGCCAAAGTTGTTCAAAAGTCTGATGCGAGCGATCGCCTACTGTCCACAGCAAAATACCTTGATTCCAATGATTAACCACTGTCCAAATCCAAAACTTATTTTTCTTGCATCCAACAAAGGTTTGTAGTTCATCTATCTCAGTAATTTCAGGAATTTCATCGTCTTGAGGGTCATCAGGTAATTTAATTCCTGTCTCTTTGATCCAGTTAATGACAGTAGTATAATGAATTTCAGTCACTCGTTCAATACTCCTTAAGCCCATTCCATTGAGATACATTTTGATACACAATTGTTTAACCTCTGATGAATAGGGTCGGTTTTGAGGATTAGAGACAAATTGGCGACCACATTGACGACATCGAAAGCTTTGCTTTCCACGTCGATAGCCATTCTTAAAAATTCGATTTGAGTTGCATTGAGGACATTTCATGTCTCTTATTCTGCATCATTTATCATTACTTTTCAGCAACGCCAGCTGAGAAATATCTTCATCAAGACCCCAAGCTAAAGCTAAAGGCTCGACATCATAGCCCTCTTCTGTCACTTTCCGAAAAATAAATTACAATAACAGAAATTTTTAGGAGCTGTGAGGCAAAGAGGGCAATGGATGTAGAATTACAGATTCTCAAACATTTAAAGCGATCGCCGATACCTACAGTCTCTATAATAGATCGATATTGTGACTCTTATAATGACTTGTTTTCTGATGTAAGAAATGTAACTATTCAGAACATAATATATAAGAGTTAATCATTATAAATCAAAGTTTTTATATAAATAACTATGATCTAAATCACTGAATAAAGCTGATCTTAATCATCTGCTAAATAAATATAATATGTAAAACTAAACATAGTTATTAAGTTATAAAATGCGTTTTTTTAATAGTTTTTTAGTATTTTTCATAATGCTTTATCCACTATCTGTAAAAGCAGACGAATTTAAAGGTTTAGTGAATGTAAACCCCATTAATAATTATTTAAAAGATTTTTCAGATTCTTATAACAAGGTTTTAGCTGCTACAAATTATATTGATAGAGTAGATGATGACTACGAAGATGCAATTATGTACGAACTTGCCTCTATAAAAGTAGATAACTGTTTAATAGCTAAAAGAATTAAAGAACGCAAAAAGTGTGTTAAAAGACTTGAGTATTTAGGGGAAAGTCTTGAAAAATATTTAGGACTATAACATCAATCATTTAGTATTAGTGAAAATCAAGATATTCTAGAAACTCAATTTTACGATCGCATCCCACCCAGTGAATTTTTCTTACAACAATTAGACCATCCCAACTACATTTCACGGTAAGGATTCAGGTGCAAACTTGAGGAATAAGAGAAGGATAAGAACAATGTCCAACTGTAGCTTGTAAAGTATGTTGGAAAAAGGTAATCACCGAACGTTGTTGCAAACGACAAGACTGAATTACACTTAACAAGTTAGCCGTGTGTTGAAATCGTTCGATGGAACGAGAGCCACCACAAACTTTCCGCTTAGTTACAGCAGTTCTCAAACACCGCTCAGCCAGATTATTGTCAGGCGGGACATGGGGATGTTCTAGAAAATACCACCATTGCTCCGTTTTATCTCGCAGCGAACGCAGCAGTTTTCCAGCTTCGTGACCAGCATACTTGAGCCTAGTCGCAATGGGAGCAACGCGAAAAAGTTGGCTGGCGATCGCTCTACAAACTAATACTATTTGGTATGATACTGTCGAAGGGCTAAATAGAGAAAATACGCTGCGCTTGCTCTATAGTGCGATTGCCAAATAGCCAGTTTGAGAAATAATGGTAGCACTGTGTCGAGGTTTGGGTGAAGTATAAAAAAATATAAAAACATACAAGGTTGTGGCTAATCTATGTCATAAACTGAAGGGTGGAAAAGCTTAAAATAGATGTTGCCAGAACATGACAGATCCAGGAACGTTAACAGTAGGAGCGATCGCGGCACTAGCATTGAGTAAGTTTTTAGAGATTGGTGCGGGAGAAGCAGCTAAGAAACTAACACCTGCCGTCCTTAGTAAGATGGATGCTCTGCGAGCTAAAATCTGGGCAAAGCTACGAGGGAATCCAGTAGCCAAAAAACTTCAGGGAAAAGTAGAAAAAAATGAAAAGGTAACAGAGCAAGAAATACAGGAGCTTACACCCCTATTAGAAGAAGGGATAAAAGAGGACGCAGTTTTTGCCGAAGAAATACAGCAGCTTGCTAAGGAAATTAATCAAGAGATTGAAATTGGTGAAATCTTGGGTAAAAACGTGCAGAACGTCTATGGAGGGTCGCCAGTGCAGATTAACGATCCAACTGCCCCTGTCTTTACGGGAAATATAGAGGGAGGGGTTCACTTTAATTATTAGCTGAAGTCGTCCGAATCAGCACGGACAAAGTTGACGCTGCCTAGTAACATATCACAACTAGCTACCCAAAACTTCATCGGAAGAGAGGGAGATTTACAACGACTACACGAACTTGAACGAATAAAAGTCATAGACCGCCAGCCTTCTACTAGCGGAGCTAAGCGGCAGAACATTCTTCTACCAGATCCTTTTATGGACGAAGAAACATTTAGTCTAGATATTAAATTTACAGAAAGAGATAATGAAAAAAAGAAACTGCAAGAATGGTTAATAAACCAGCACAACAATCAAAAAATAGTAATTATCTCTGGAACATCAGGAGTAGGAAAATCAACATTAGCCTGTAATTTTGCACTGCAAAATAAAAAAAAATTTCCTGATGGAATTTATGGAGTTCGAGTTAATGAAGAAAGGTTTGCAGAAAGTGAAGACTTTCTTGGGGAAATTGCTAAAGAGTTTCTGACTGAGCTAGGAATAAAGCTAAATAAGAACACAAATAATAAACAAATTATCAAAAAAATGAAAGAGTGCTTCGCAAATCTTAAAGCACTACTTATTTTTGATAATGTAGAGACAGAGAGAGTTATAAAATTATTTCCTGGCGGAAAATGCGCGATTATTGTTACAACCACTAAGAAAAGTCTTTTGCATCAATTAACAGATAATCAAAAGATAGAATTATTTCTTCCAAATGAAGTAGATTCATCAGATTTGCGAGAAAACCTGATAAATTTTTCACTAAATCTTTTAAAAAATCATGTAGGAGAAAATAGAAAAAATGAAATAGAGCAAAAGCCATTAATAGCTAAAAAAATTTTAGATTTAATAGGATATTTACCATTAGCTATAACACTAATTTCTAACACTTTAGAAGTTGATTTTCAGGAATATGACTTAGATGAATTTTGGGAAAGTTTAAAAGATGAGAAAAGTAGAATTCAACATCTTTATAAAGAAATAAATGTAAAAGGTTTAGATGCTTGGTATGCTTTCGCTCTTGCTATCAAAGGTTTAGAGCAAAAAGCAAAAAAAATTTTTGTATGTTTTGGAGCTTGCGCCAAAACTGGTTTTTCTCTGGAACTAATTAGTAGAACAGCAGAATTTAATTCTCCAGAGTCAGCAAAAACGTGTTTAAGAAAAAATTTAGTTAGCAACTATTTGATTAAAGAAAGTAACGGTTATTTTATACCCAGACACAATCTTATTCATGACTTTGCCAAGTTCTTATTAGAAGAAGAAATACTTTATGAATGGCTCGATATTTCTAATTCTCTAAATGTAAATAATGTACATATAAAAAATAATCATGCCAGCTATTTTGTAGATCTTGTAAATCAAGATTATTTCTTTCCATTTAATGAATTAGATAAAAAAATTAAAGATAAATACAACCTCAAAGATCTCTCAAATAAAAATAAAATAAATTATAAGGACATCATAGATAAACTTAATTTTGATTATGACAATCTTACTATAGCAGCAACATGGCTAGCAAAAACAGAAAATTTTGGCGAAGACAGTTATAGGTTTATTTTGTCTATAATCCTTGGTCACTTTTTTTATGAACAGAGAAATTCACAAGAATTCGTTAAATTGGTTGACAACTTTTATGAAACAGCACCGAAAAGAATTAAAATCAAAGAATACGATCTAAATTTTATTAGATTAAAATT
>NZ_JRFE01000054.1 GCF_000756305.1 Myxosarcina sp. GI1 | reverse complement strand
AAAAGAAGAGGATGCCGACAGTTTGTGCCGAGATGCGGAACTATTCTTAGAACTGCATTTTTAATCTCCTCAATTCCCGAAGACATGAAATAGTTATCATGAGAGTCATGATAGATAGTGATAGTTGGAATATCTTCTGATTCGGGAAAGGGCTGGTTAAAAGTTCTAATTTCTACTAAAAGCTGTGGCTGAATCATGATAATTATTGAGAGTATTGAATAAAGTGAGGCGAGTTTAAAAAATAAGTATGGCTGTTGGCTAGCTAAGATTAAGTAGCCAACAGTTATGTGTCAGAACAGTTCTTTAGTTGCAATTGTGTAAGAAAGTTCGGCATGGCAAAGATCTCTTTCTGCCACCCACATATCCTCATAAGCAGGAGATAGCAAATAATACCATTCGGACTCGCTGAAGTAATGCTCAGGAGAGGAATAACATTGAGGATTGTGTCTTTTCTCAACAACCTCAAACGTTGCCCATTCGTTATGGTCTTCGTCGGAGTCTACGACTTTAACCATATCTCCGTAATCGTATTCTGAATATGGAAGGGCAAGGAGTGACCTAGATTCAGAGTTAAGCTCGCAGTCATTAGTTCGTTGGTGGTGTCTTCTAGTAGCGTCGTCAAACAGGTGACACCAGCCCGTACCTCTTTCGTCGCGGTAATCCTGAAAGTAAGTGCATTTAGCACAGGTGTCAGATTGGCGGATTAAAACTGATTCTTCGTACCAGCAACCATCATCGACCTTATATTTCCAGTAAGGTTGTTGGAGTAGCAAGCCTGAAGGGGTTTTATGTTCGATAAGTTCTAAAGCGCAGATAGTAAGTAACTTGGAAGGATTAAATTTGTTGATTACCTCATCATGGAATCTGAATTTAGGTTGGTAATTATATTTTTCGGTTTCTGTGGGATGAATGTTCGGTGCGAATTCAATGGTGACGAGGGGTGTTTCGTCTAATGTTGATACTGATTGTGGTAATTTTTCTGCTGTATATGTCATCATGAGATTACCTCATTATTGGTGAGTGAGAAGGAGAGCAGAACTTTGGACGGTACTTGCTCTCCTTCGTGTTAAGTCCACTAATTTTTTAGCGATAGCTAATAAAAAAAATCCCTATCTTAGTTGAAAAAGATAAGGATAAATTTGATTGAATTCTGATGTGCGTTCAACTGAGCCAACTTAAAATAGGTTGGCTTAATAAGTTGGCTATTACGGCAATTAATATTGCTCCAAGCAATCCGAAAACCCATTTTAATGACTTATAAATATAGTCTACTTTTTGCTCCAAGATATCGATTTTGTTGACTTGGGTTTTCATGGTTTTGGTTTCAAACTCGATTACTGCTAATCGTTCGGCATTTTTAATTAATTGCTGTAAAATTGCGTTTTCGTAATTTGGTTTGGATTCAGCACTAGTCATTGGTTCGATTTTGACCTTTAGGTCTTATTTTTATATTTTAACTCTTAGTAGTTGCTCCTCGTTCTACGGTTTATATTAAACCTGCCACGTTAGTTTCCTGAAAAAGAGTTTTATTATTTTTTCTTGGTGCAGATAAATACTGAATTATGGCACTTTGGTTAACTTTAGGCTTGCAATGTGCTGTTGTTTCCTAATAACTTTATTGTAAATTGTCTGCAAACAGTTGTCAAACATCTGTAGACAATATACAATATGATGAGAATTGGAAATTTAATTATGAAAACATTGCAAGTCAAACGAGTTCAGGAGAGTATTGGTGATTTCCCAGGTTTGGGACAGCGAATCAAAGAAGCTAGAGAGAACGATCCTCGTTCTTTAAGCCAAATTTGTCGTGATTGTAATATTAGTCGTTCTTACTGGTATCAATTAGAGTCAGAAGATATGAGATCGCCAGCAACCGAAGAAATTATTAGGAGGATTGAACAAGAATTGAATGTAGATTTGGGAGTTAAATTTGAAAACTAATTTTCAGATTATTAATTCTCTTAGTGAATTAGAATCGGCTTTTTAAGAGCGTGTTTTCATTTCCAATTCAAAAAACTAAAGAAATAGCCGATTAGAGTAAAGCTAAAAATTAAGAGCGACCGCCCGTTTCCGACCAAAGAACAGCGATCGCCCCAAGTAAAAATTCCATAAGGAGTTACCCAATGGATAATTATATTTTACGAGAGGTCAGACCATTTGACATCTCTACTTTCGCGCAACATCTTTTAAACTGTCTGAATAAGGGAGGTGTAGCATGATTAATTTCATCGCACCTTTTAAGATTCTGGACTATTTAGATCGCCTCGAAATAGTCAAAGAAACAGGTTCTGAATACCACTGTAAATGCCCTGTATGTGGCGATGGTGGCTTTAAAATCGACAAACCTACTGGCAAGTACCATCCGTTTAAGTGCGGTTGCGAAGTTAAGGATATCCGAGAAGCAATTCGTCCCTGGAGCGAAGTAGTAGAGAGCAGGGGAGAGGCTGCTTCGCAGCGACTCCTATCCAGGAGTCGGCGCAAATGCGCCCTGGAGCAGGGGAGCAGGGGAGCAAGGAAGAGTGTAAATTCAGCCCCTGAAGTTCCTAAGTCAGAAATTCCCGTTCCCAGATTAGCCAAGTTACCAGCAGCAGCCGAAGATATACCTCAACCAAACACCGAAACAGAAGTTCCTCAATGGCTACAGAAACAGGGAATACATAGCAACGCTACTGAAACCCGTTACTACTACTCAAAAAATCAATGGGTATCTCGCTTCGAGTGGCAAACCGATAAAGGAAGGGAAAAAACCTTTAGACAGGCACACATTAGCTCAAACGGATTAGTACGGTGGAAAAGAGGGTCAAAAGACTGGAATGCTTATCGGCAACAAGAAGCTGCTGCCCATTGCCGTAATAAGTGGGTGTTAGCAGTAGAAGGGGAACAATGTGTCGAAGCAGCAAGAAAAAGAGCGATCGCGACAATAACGTGGCAAGGGTCAAATTGGAATAAAAACGCAATTGCCTCAACTATAAAAGCTTTAAAAAAAGCTGGTGCAGAGGGATTAGCTTACTTTCCCGACAATGATGAAGCAGGAAGAAAAAAAGCCAGACTAATAGAATCAGCAGCAGTTGAAGCTGACTTTCCCTGTCTAGTTCTCAATCCCAAAAATATCTGGGCAGAAATACCAGAGAAAGGGGATCTAGCTGATTGGGTAAAAGCTAATCCCAATTTTGACTCTGAAGAACTAATAGCCAAATTAGAAACTGCGGTTAAACAACAATATAAGCAGACAGAGCAACAAAACTACGAAGCAACAGAACAACGAACAGAAGCCTCACAGACACCCCAATTACCGAATTGGTCACAGTCAGATTTAGCATTATGGTTGGCAAAGAAATACAGCGATCGCTTGGCATGGAATACAGAACTACAGCAGTGGTATCGTTATAGTTCAACAACAGAAGGAATCTGGAGTATCGAACCAGTTGAATTTGTCGGGCAGTTGGTCATGTCAGAGGTAGAAGCGATCGCCTTGGAGATTGCTAAGACAAGTAAGAACAATAAGAAACCTAGCTACACTGTAAGTTATATCAACGGAATTACAGGGCTATTAAAATTAAACCTGTCAGTCCGTTGTTGGGATGAAGCAACGGGATTATTACCACTGCAAAACGGAGTTCTGAATTTAGAAACCAAGAAGTTGCTGTCACATTCCCCAGAACATAAACTAACTTGGTGTCTGCCTTATGACTATAATCCTTTGTTAACTTGCTACCCAATACAGCAATGGCTCGACCAAATGTGTCGGGGTGACGAAGATTTAGTCCAGTTAATGAGAGCTTATTTGCGAGGAATAGTCACTGGAAGAACCAATTGGCAGAAATATCTGGAATTAGTAGGACCTGGAGGGACAGGCAAGTCAACATTTACCAGACTGGCGATCGCTCTCGTCGGCTCTGAGAACACTCATACCACTACCTTGAAAAAACTTGAGTCTGAAAAGTTTGAACCAGCTTCGGTTGCTGGTAAAAGATTAGTTTTAATCAACGATTCGGAAAGGTATGCAGGGGAGGTTAGTAAGCTGAAAGCTCTGACTGGTCAAGATACTTTACCATACGAAGTCAAGTATAAACAGAGTAGCGGTGGCTTTACCTCACAGGCAATGGTCATCGTGGCAACTAATGAGGTAATTCAAAGTAGTGACTATACTTCAGGTTTGGAAAGAAGAAGAATTTCCATACCGATGTTTAATCGAATTGAGAGCGATCGCCAGCGCAATCTCATCGAGCATCGTAATGGAGAAATGTTCGGTGAGTTCGTACCTTATTTACCAGGATTACTTAATTGGGTGATAGGGATGGATGAAGCAGAAGCAACTAACATTATCAAAAATTACGAAAGTGCAGTTCCTTCTTTAGCAGTGATGAAAGCACAGACATTGGTAGAAACTAATCCCATCGCTGACTGGCTGGACAACAAGGTAATTTTAGACCCCGAAGCTAGGACTAATATCGGAGTAGCCAAGCGCGATAAAGATAGTAACTCGGATAACTGGTATTTGCATAATGATGAATGGCTTTATCCCAATTATGCTGAATACTGCCACGATACAGGTACTAGATCGATCGGGTTACGTAGATTCGTTAATCTACTATCCGACCTGCTGAACAATCAGTTGAGATTGAATGTAGAGAAAGGACGCGATCGCTTTGGCTCTTTCATCAGAGGGTTAAGACTTCGCGATGCAACAGATGATGAACCGCCGTTGATAACTAACGGTGCAGTAAAAACTAAGACAGATTCTAGTAGTACGAATGTGGTTAACAAACTCTGGAATTTGGTAATAGAGAAAGTGATGGCAGTAGTAAACGGAGTGATGGTAGAAGAAAAGTTAGCTGATGATGGTAATGGTCATAGTCATAGTCATGATGATGGTAATAATTATGACTATAATGACAATACCTTGGAGAATCAGTCACAAAATTATGGTAATAGCGACGGTGATGGTAACTTTGAACCAGAAAATGAAGAAATAAGTGTAGGAGATCGCGTAATAATTGAGGAATGTCCTTGGAACTGGAGTTGGGCGCAACCATTTCAGGTTTTAGCCATTGAGGGTAATATGGTGGCGTTGGAACTGGTGGATGAGTTAGTTCACATTAATCGATTGCAAATATGCCACAACAAAAATTCCGAGTCGAAAAATGGATAGCGAGCGATAAATATATCTTGTTGGTCTACTATACGACTGCTCATTGCTATCAATTTTCAATCATTGATGAAGTTGGAAAAGCCTACGATTTTAATTTGGTTTGTTACAGTGCCACCGCAGCCGAACAAGCAGGTAGGACAGCAATTAAAACGGTATTGGAGTAGTGCGAAGATGCGACCTATACAGTTAATAACAGTTTTAAGCGAGATCGTACTTTGAACTAGAATTATTGAGAATAGACTCTCGATCGATTGTTTTTATCCGATTTAGTCAGAAAAATTGAATTTGTTGATGTTGATGAGAGCTTCGCATGATTTAAAGTGCTACCAATGGTCAAAAAAACTAATTCTCAAACCGAATTAATTAAAGTTCCTGTGAAAATCGCTGGTGAAGTAAAGTTATTTATTAACTTACTTCAAGCGGGGGAAATAAATGCAGTATCTGACCTACTTCAAAAATTAGAATCAAAACCTGTTAAATCGGCAAGTTGGTTAGCCGCGTCAAATCTCTACGATTTATGGCAGAAAGTTATTAAAGCAATCGAACCACCAACAACACAAGCCTTTTTAAAACAACAGTGTCAATTACTGGAATTAAACAACTCCGAGGCGGTTGTGGGGTTTAAATCATCTAAGCTAATGAGCTTCAGCCAAGACAAAATTCCTAAAATTGAGAAAGCCTTGACTGAAATAACAGGACTAAACCTAACTGTGGTTATGCAATTAATTGAGGATAATTTAAAATCTCCAATAAATTATCCCAATCAAGAGCAGCTTACAAAGTCTGAGAAAGTCTCGCACTTGAAGTACGAGGTATCTCTGACCTCAGAGCAGAAAAAGACATTATCTCAACTAAAATCGTTTACTGGTTCTCAAGATAAGTTTTTTAGACTGACAGGTTATGCGGGGACGGGTAAATCGTTTCTCATGTGTCGCTATGTTAAATGGCTACTAGCCGAAAAAATTACATTTGTGGTTGCTTGTCCCACTAATAAAGCAGCTAAAAGTTTTAAAAACTTGGCAGATGAGTCTGGTTTAGATTTAGAGGTAAAAACCGTAGCTCAACTACTAGGACAACAGCCAGAACTGAATGAGGATACTGGWAWAGAAGAATTTRTTTGTAATGGTCAAGCCRATTTATCTGACTATAACATTGCCATCATTGACGAATTTTCAATGGTGAATCGAGACAACTTCCAAGAAATAGTGACGGCGGCTCGTAGCTCGATTTTGACTAAAGTAGTGTTTGTTGGAGATGAGGCACAACTGCCACCAGTCAAAGAAAAAGAGCCAATTGTAGCCACTTCCAAGGTAATTAATCAAAGTGCTACTTTAATTAAAGTAGTTCGCTATGATGGGGAGCTTGCCTGTGTAGCTGAAGCCATTAGAAGCAATCCTGAATATAGTCGGGTTATTTATCCTTTGACTACTACGGGCGAYCRAAGCATTCTTTGTCTTCGGCAWGTTGAATGGAGAGAAAGAGCGTTGGCGTTATTTAAGACTGAAGAATACAAGCTCAATCCCGACTATGTAAGGTTTCTAGCYTGGAGAAATCGCACRGTAGACTCGTTGAATAAATTCGTCCGTAGTAAATTATGGGGTGAAGATGCACCACCATTTGTACCAGGCGATCGTTTAATCGCCAAAAAACCTTTGTTTAGACCCAGACCAGGRGGAAAAGGGAAAAACAAATGGCGTATTTTAATTAATAATTCYGAGGAAGCTCAAGTTATAGAACCTGCTCAGCTAACAGAGTTARTATTTCGGAAGCAGACTTATCAATATTGGCAAGTTAGAGTTCAGCCTGAAGCTAGTAAATCTCAAACCCTAAATATTCTGCATGAGAGTTGTCTTCATTCTTATGCAGAACAGATTAAATATCTTGCCAGTAAAAAGCAATGGTCTTACTACTTCGATTTATCGAGAATGTTTGATGATGTTGCCTATGCCTATGCTTTAACTATTCACAAAGCTCAAGGCAGCACCATTAATTATGTGTTCTTAGATGTTCGAGATCTGCGTAGTAGTAGCGACCGCCAAAAGCTCTTGTATACCGCTTTGACCCGCACCAAGAAACAGGTTTTAATTTATCAATAGTTGGCACTCCGCTCTCAAACTTTAAAAAAAGAACAGCAAATGTTATGTTATTTCGTGCCTGTGAAAGTCAGATTTCAACCAGAAAGCGATCGCTTTAAGATGATTACACAACCCAAGTATTTGAGGTAAGTACTTGTGTTAGGTGTCGGTCTAACAGCAGTAGAGATCTGTCTATTTTGTAGTATGTATGCAGTAAATAAGTCTTGAGTATAATAAAGAGTGTGATTAAACCTTGATGGCTGAAACCCTTATCAGTTATTGATGTGACGGATGTGACGGCAAATTTAAAAACTCATAATTAGCGGAATGACACTCGTACCAAAGTAGAACTGCATTTTTATAGCTAGATAAATATAAAAAAGTTTTCGATTTATCCGTCACAGTTATCGAACTATACATTCAATTCGTTAGAATTAGCCAGAATAAAATCATCCCATTAAATTAATAAGAGCTAAATGAGTCGAGAAAAGACAGTTCAAGCAGTAAAAACAGAACACTATAAAAAATACACGGTCAAAGAACATGAACGCAAAATGTACGAACGAGATTATAAGTTCGTCTGTAAAGGATGTGACCGCATAGTAGAGAGAATAAGCTATGCAGTATGTTGTCCGAGCTATGGAAACGATTGCAATGGTAAACTATCTCAATGTAGGAGAAACAAATAATAATTACCTGTAAACGAATTATCAAGAGATGGTGAATTTTGTTTTCAAGCGAGGAAGATGACTTTTCAGGTAGAAAGCCTAAGTCTAAAATTGAATCAATAAAAACTCTTATTATAAATACCGCTAGCTACATAAGATAGAAAGCTGGCATATATAAAATTCGCACCCAGACTAAGTTGCAGTCTGGGTGTTATGATTTTAGGCGAAAATGAATTGTACAAATGATGAATTGTACAATTATTGATTTGTGTAAATCAAAGCTTAAATCTTATTATTTTCAGGCTATCGAACTAATGAAGAAATTTTAGCCAGAGTTTCATCGATAACGGAGAATTCTGCTGGTTCGACAAACTTAGCGAGTCGCGCCTGCCAGTCTAAAACGCGAATTTGGTCGGTCAAAACTACCCCCGAAGTTTGCATTGACTGCGGTAAGACTACCTCAAAACGCCAACCTTTAATTGTGTTGGTAATCGGACAAGCTAAGACAAAGTGAGAGATTCGGTTATAGGCTTGTGGAGAGATAACTAAGGCAGGTCGATATCCCGCCTGTTCTCTACCTATTTGGGGGCTGAATGATAGTTTGATGATGTCGCCACGATTGGGAATGTATGTCGTTACCACTGTTCTCTACCAACAGGTTCACCCCAGTCAATCTCCGAATGCAAATGTTCTTCACCCATTCCTTCTAACAACTGTTCGAGAGTGTATTTCGGTTTTTGTGGGGTAATTATGATGCGATTATCTTCGGTGGCAATTTCAATTTCATCACCATCGCTCAAACCATTATCTTCGGCTATTGACTTAGGAATTCTAATTCCCAAACTGTTACCCCATTTAGCAATTTTGATATTCATTGGCGGAGAATCYTGGTTTRAGTATATACATAATTATACTATGTATATACTAAATAGCCTAAACAAGTTTACTCATAACGACCGAGAAAATTCCAATAATCTTCTGATACTGGTTCGATATCGGAAGAAGTTCGATTGTGAGAGCCATCCCAATAGTTAGGTTCAGCCAAATCAGAGTAATGACTGTCTTCTATTATTTCAGCACGAATGCGGTCTATGTAGCGTTGCTTATCTACGGCAGAAGTTGAAACTCTTAATTGTTGTTGTCCTTCGGCAATAATTTCTGAGTTTTCCGAGGGAACATCATCAGAAACTGGTTCGATGTTTGGCGGTGGTGAAGATGATTTGGTAGGAAGTTCGATAAAAGGATCTGAGTTAGCGGCGCGTCGTCTTCTTCTAATAGGTTCGCTCATTAATAGGTAGTCGAGGAAAAATGAGTTTGGACGTTTATATTTTATTTTGATTCGCAGCCAATACCGTCGCGGTCGCCATCGAAGTTATGAGGGTCGCTACCTACTACTTTAAAACGTCGAAAGCTGATATTTCCGCAGTTTAAATCAGGTGGATAGGGCGGAATGCAGACACCTGGGTAGCTGGGATCGCAGTTGCTATTGTTGTTTTGAGTTGCTGTAGGCTGGCTGGAACTGCGTTTACCCTTACGAAAATCCCAGGGCATAACTAATTCCGAAGCACTCCAAAAGTTAAGTTGTTTCTGTTTGGCATTATTTTCAGCAGCTAGGTAAGAATCTTTGGTTGACTCACAACCGTCCAAATATTGATGATAGACAACAGCATAACCTTCTTTAACCATAGTTAAATTAATCGATCGCTTTTGCCGATAGACTTCAGCTACAGTTCTGTCGTAGCGATCGGTATCGATCGCTCGGTAACTTACGGTTTGTCCGATAGGCAATAGTTGTTGTAAACGAGCTTTAGCTTCGTTGCCATAAGGGTTTTGGGCTAGCTCGCTAGCATCAATACATCCCAATCTGATGGTAATAACTTCCGAATTTTTCTCGATGCGAATGGTATCTCCGTCACCAATGCTAACAACTTTGGCGTTTTCTATTATCGGGCTAGCAATTATAGGAGTAAAAAATATTCAGACGGGGGTTTGTCTCCAATAGAAATATTGATTTCACTCTGCATCATTACATAATTAGCAATCTGGTTATATCGACCGCGAGTTAAGCCGTGTTTTTGAAGATATTTTTGGGGAAATATGTGGTGAATGTCTCCTTTATGGAGTAAAAGGTCACTTACAGTAATATCTTTTGATAAAAATCCTTTATCATTTGCTTTGACTTGAGATGCCAGGAAAACTTTGAAATAAGGACTACTAGCTACAGAAGTATTCATTTGTTGTGGTAACGATGAGTTCCAAAACGCCTCTGATAAATCAGCAGATTCGATTTTTGATAAGTATTCTGGAAATCCAAACTCATTGATTCTTTTTATGTCCAGATCAAATGTAGATTCTGGAGAGCCAGAATATCTTCCAGTTAATATAGACATGACAAACCATTTACGAACATAGGATTCTATTAGACTTGAATCAATCTTTTGTGCTTTTAGAACTAAATAAACGATATAAGAAAAGTTAAGAGCATTTTTAGAACGAATCATTGATGAGGTGATAAATCCAGATGAGCGAATAATCATGATAAAACGCTTGAAGTTAGTTTCATTCATAAAATTGAAAATGCCTTTCTCAAGCATCTTGAAAGATGATTCTGCTATTTCTTCTTCATAACTTCTAGTTTCAAAGTTTCTACCTGAGAGTAAAGCTACTAAATCTTCTAATCTTCCTCGCTTGAACTCTGAAGTAAAAGCTACACGCAACATATCGGTATATGAAGGAGCATACAAACTATCGTTGAAGGATTTTAGCCAGGACATTTTCTGAAAGTATTCTGTATCTAAAAAATCCACATCTATTTCTGCTAGTTGCTGGTAAAATTCTGGTGCAACTGCCAGATGACAAAAGTAATCAATATATTTTCTTAGTAAATTACCTTCATAAGTTTCATTGGCAGCAATTTTGGACATAGCAAAATCTGCTTGACTTAAACTCTTTCCTTGAGAGTTAATACGTATAAATATTTCTGTAATAGTTTCAATATCTAAATCTGAATTAAGTTCTATTAAACCGATATGGTTGTTGGCTATCCCTTTTAATAGCTCGATACTTTCAAAAATCTTGTCTTGGTCAGCATTTTCATTTTTTTGACAATAATCATAGACAAATTTGATAGTTTTAAAATCATGAGCAAAAACTCTGGCAATATCTACAATCCAAGATTTGTCTTTGCTGATAGCAGTATTAGAAACTTCAAATTTTCTTTCTTGTGGCTGAAAAGCAATTGTTATGTGTATTTTTCTGTAGTCTTTGTTGATTACATATTTTCCTAAAACAGCAGCCATTAGAGCAGTAACACGCTGTTGCCCATCTATCAATATTCTTTTGCCACTAGATGAAGTTCCGTCTTTTAACTTAACTGTAGGATTACGCCATGCAATCAGATAACCTACTGGATATCCTTGATAAAGAGAATCGATTAGGTCGCGAACTTGGCTGCTATTCCAGACGAACGGTCTTTGAATTTCGGGTATAGCAATTTCTCCTGAACTAATCCAAGAAAGTAATGTTTGAACAGGATGTTGATTGACTGAATATTTTGGCATGGGCATGAATAACGATATTTTAAATGTGCTTGCTTAATGATTAGAATGCCCATTTATTTATCTGTGCTAGTAATTTTGTTTTAAAGTAATTGAGAGCAGTCTTTAAAAACTTCTTGGTGAAAAATCTTCGTTCTCGCCGATAATTTCTGATTGTGTAAGCTCATCGGACATTTCAACAATTGCTCGATTGACTGGTTTATGTACCGATTCGTTTTGGTAATTGTCCATGTCTTCGTAACGGCGGCGTTTGGCTCGATTGGCTGTAGCCAATCCGACCAGCACGCTTCGTGCTGCCAGAGCTTCGCTCTGGGATGGCTGGAGCCGTCCCTTTGGAAATGGCGAATCTGCGTATGCAAAATGGCTACCTGAACCACAATGCGATAGCGATTTCTAGCAGCACCCATCAGTTCGTCAGTACAAAACATTACTTGAGAAGTGTCTGAAGTTGTCATGAGCAAGATGTCTGAGAAGTTGTCTATTCACAAGATTCCCCCAAACATCTAAAAAACATCGGCAAGCTATAGACAAAAAGAAACTTGGGAGCGATCGCAAGGGTATTAGCTGAGAATCTAGCCGAACCAAACAGTAACTTTATTTTGAAAAGTGGGAATGCTTAGAAAGTAGTAAATCCGCATCTAAGTTAAGTGAAACTTCAGAATACGATGATAAAAGTAAAAACTACGCCCACTAAAAAATATGCTTTCTCATTCGTAATTGGAGGTCTGCTGTATCAAGAGTCGGTTAGATTCGCTGCTCTTTTTGTAGAGTTGGGTAATTGGAAGAGAGCGCGAGAGCTAGCTGTCGAACAAAACCTGCTTCAAACTAGAACGGCAAAAACTTCTGAAAGGCTTTGTCGGGAAATTTGTTCTCGATTGAAGACTCTTAATGAGAAAGAATTAAAATTGCTCGTGGATGGGACAGTAAGAGATAGAGGTTATATTCTTTGGCTGGCGGTGTGCCGACGCTACAAATTTATTCGCGACTTTGCCGTTGAGATCTTAAGAGAAAAATTTTTAAATTTGGAAACAGAACTCGATCGCAAAGACTTTGAAGTCTTTTTCGCTCGGAAAGCTGAGTGGCACGATGAGTTAGAGGCTCTCAAGCCAATGACTAAAGCTAAAGGACGGCGAACACTTTTTAAGATGTTGCGAGAAGCCGATCTTTTAAGCCCTGAAAACAGAATTTATCCAGCTATGCCAAGTGCCTCTTTAATAAATGCGGTTTTTCAGGAAAGGCATAAGGAAGCTTTGTTTTTTCCATTATTGAAATCTCAGCTTGAGGTAGGCAATTGTTAAAAGATTTAGCTACAGAACCATTAAAAAGACGTTTTAGGCATCTTGAAACAGTAATTTCTAGCGATCGCTTTTTAAAAAAACAGGGTTTGGGTAACGAAGTACCATTTTTTATCTGTCCTTACAAACCTCAAGAATCTATTGAAATGGAACGATTGAGAAAATCGCTTTGCAATAAATTGGCAAAGCAAGGAGTGTCCGTACTGGAAATAAACCTCTACGATCTTTCGATTGAGTTATTACAACAACGAGGAATCTGGGAAAAAGTTTTCGATCGAGAAAAAGCGGTATCGAAAGACCAGTTAAAAGAGCTGTTGCAGGGGGTTCTCGATCCCGAAAAATATCTAATTCCTGCCATTGCCGACAAAATGTCGAACGCAGAATTTCAAGTAATGTTCCTTTGTGGTGTAGGTGAGGTATTTCCTTATATTCGTTCTCACAATATTTTAAACAATTTACAGAGTACTGCTAAAGAACGACCAACGGTGTTGTTTTTTCCTGGTGATTATAGGTATTCACTAGAATCTGGTGCTTCACTCGATCTGTTTGAAAGGCTGCGCGATGACAAATACTATCGGGCGTTCAACATCTTTCACTACGAAGTATAAATAGGGAGAAGACGAAGACAATGAGCTTAAAAAGCATTTTTGCCAAACCGATAGATCGACCGATTGATGGAGTCATTAAAGCAGACGATCGCGACAGTCTGCGGATTGAAATTGACGAGTACGTCTTAACCAACGAACTGGAAAAGCGTCTCGAAAACTTTTTAGATGCCTACAACAATTATGAAGTAGCTAATGGAGTATGGATATCGGGCTTCTTTGGTTCGGGAAAATCGCATTTGCTCAAAATGTTGGCTCTCCTTCTGGAAAATCGTGTTATCGACGATCTTCCCGTACTCGATCGCTTTTTGCCCAAATGTGAAAAAAACGCATTTTTGCAGGGAGGTTTTCGTACTGCTGTGGGAATTCCTTCTAAAAGTATTCTGTTTAACATCGATCAAAAAGCAGATGTGATCAGCAAAGACCAAATAGATGCGCTACTAGCTGTTTTTGTGAAGGTCTTTGACGAGATGTGTGGCTACTATGGCAAGCAAGGTTACATTGCCCAATTTGAACGCGACTTAGACAAACGCGGTTGTTATGAGGATTTTAAAGCAGCATATCGAGACATAGCGGGAATAGATTGGCAGGAGGGAAGAGAACAGGCACTTTTGGAGTCTCAAAACATCACCAGGGCTTATGGTCGAGTTACAGGTAACGATGTCGCTGCTGCTGAGGAAATTCTCGATAAGTATCGCAGTCAGTATAAAGTTTCAATAGAGGACTTTGCCGAGCAGGTATACGCTTACCTGAAGCAGCAGCCGTCAAACTTTCGCCTGAATTTCTTTGTTGATGAGGTAGGACAGTACATTGCGGACAACGTGAAGCTGATGACTAATCTGCAAACAATCGCTGAAAGTCTGGCTACTAAGTGTCGTGGACGTGCTTGGATAATTGTCACCGCTCAGGAAGATATGGATATGGTTGTCGGCGAACATAGCCGTCAGCAGAGTAACGATTTTTCTAAGATCCAGGCTCGTTTTGCCAATCGGATGAAGCTTAACAGGGGAGCAACGCGAAAAAGTTGGCTGGCGATCGCGCCTGACGCGCAAGCTGAGTCTACGACTTGCGTTGCGCTTCCGCTTATCGGCTCTGTCTCTGCCTGAGTCCGAAGGACTTGCTCCGCAATCGGCAATCGCCCCACTGAGAAGACTACCGTAAAACCCTTGTCGTCCGTGAAGAAACAAATAAACTAAGTAATTACTCAAAAAAAAGGTATTCTCCCCCTAGTGCGTTGAATTAGAGCTTTCAACTTTTTTTCTCTGAGAGAATAGCCATGACTTTAAAAATTTTTGCTAACCTCAATTTAAATCAATCCTTAGAAGATTTTCAAGTTAATATTACTAAACTTTTAAAATTAAATAATGTAACTGAGTGGTCGGGAAAAACTCTTAAAGAGCGAGAAGAAAAAATCAGAGAAGCCGCCTTAATTTTAGCAGGACAATGTGTAGCCATTCTACTAGATAATCTATCGCGTTCGAGAAAAGCCAGAGAAACAGCTTTTAATCAGACAAAAGGCTGGTGGAAAACCTCAACCAGAAAAAATGGCTGTAAAATTTGGCAAATATTAACAGTAGGTAACGTGATAGTTAATTTAAAATTACCTTACGTAGTAGAAATTAAAAAGCGTAAAGATTATAAAATCAAACCGAAAGGGCAGGGATTCTGTCCTCTTTTAAGATGGTTGGGAATCGAATCAAGAGTCACTCCCTATGTTTGGTCTACTGTGGCTAAATATGGGACAATCACTACTTCGTTTGAGATGGCAAGACAAACTTTAATTGATTGGGGAATTAAAATTTGTCTCAAAAGAATTGAACGTTTAACTTATAAATTTGGTGGAGAAGGGTTAAGTATTAGAAATTCAAAGGTCTTGGCTCTTAAACAAAATAGATTACCTACTGGTTCGAGCTTAAAAGATAAAAGAGTAATCATTTCCGTAGATGGTGGTCGAACTAGAGTAAGGATTGAAAACAATGAAAAACCCAACCCCAAAACTAAGAGAAAGAAATATACAGGAGAATGGATTGAACCCAAATTACTTACTATCTATACAGTAGATGAAAAGGGGAAGAAAATAAAAACTGGTGAAGTTCCTCTGATTAATGATGGGACTTATGGCAACTATAAGCAGTTTCTTAAAATTTTAGAAATGTATCTAGTTGGTCTGGGCATAAGTCAAGCCAAACAAATACTACTTATAGCTGATGGAGCCGACTGGATTTGGCATCATATACCACCTTTACTCAATCGTTTGGGTTGTCAAGAAAAAATCTATTATCTTTTAGATTTTTATCACGCCACAGAACATTTACAGAGTTTTGCCGATGCTGCCTTTAATGATGAAAAAGCCAAATTAGCCTGGTTTAAGATGGCTCGTTCAGATTTGAAGAAAGGTAAAATCAACTCTTTAATTGAACAAATGAGACAGCAGCGAAAATTACTTCGTGGAACCAAGCGTCAACTTTCAACCAATCAGATTAATTTTTTTAGTAAAAGAGTATCAAAGGGCTTATTTAACTATGACAAGATTGCCCAATTAAAATTACCTATTGGTAGTGGGGCTGTGGAAAGCCTAATTCGTCAAGCTGTTAATTTACGGCTTAAAGGTAATGGGAAGTTTTGGCTAAAACCAAACGCTGAAATCATTTTACACGCTCGTTGCCAATGGCTTTCGAGTAATTGGAATAATTTTACCAATTCTATTTTAACGAACAGAATCTATCCAGCTATTAGCTAAGGTTATTGCTAACGAGCAAACAACTAAAAAATATCTTTTTAAAATCGAATTGTTGATAATTCGGTAGCATTTTGCTGCCAAAAACTAAGCTTATGCTTGTCTAGCCAAATTATTTTGCCTTTTTTGATAACCAGATAACTTGAAACCCCCTCCAAAAAAATGGAGTTTAGCGATCGCCAGCCAACTTTTTCGCGTTGCTCCCGCTTAACAGTCAAGACGTTGCCGAAGTCATTCAGAAACGGTTGCTTTTAAAGAATCAAGCAGGTTCGAGCGAACTTTCTAAACTCTACGACCAGCAATCGAATAACTTCAAAACTCTGTTTGACTTTAGCGATGGTTCAAGAACCTATGGTAATTTTCAAGACTGCGACCATTTTGTTCGGTGCTATCCCTTCGTTCCCTACCAATTCGCTCTTTTTCAATCGGCGATTCAAAATCTATCGGTACACAATGCCTTTGAGGGTAAACACAGTTCGGTAGGAGAACGCTCGATGCTGGGGGTGTTCCAAGAAGTTGCCATTAAAATCCAAGACTATAGAATAGGTCAACTTGCCACCTTCGATCTCATGTTTGAGGGAATTAGTTCGGCACTCAAATCGAGTATTCAAAAATCTATTTTGCGGGCAGAACGGGATTTGGAAGATAAATTTGCCCTTAAATTGCTTAAAGCACTATTTTTAGTGAAGTACGTCAAGGAATTTAAACCAACTCCGCGCAATCTTTGCGTATTGATGCTAGATGATTTTGCCAGGGACCTAGTACAGCTACGCAAACAAGTCGAAGCAGGATTGAGTCTTTTAGAACGAGAAACCTACATTCAAAGGGCGGGAGAGCTATATGAATATCTTACCGACGAAGAAAAGGATATCGAGGAGGAGATTAAGAATACGGAAGTAGAGCCAACGGTTGTCAATGAAGAATTAGCCAAACTCATTTTTGACCATACCCTTAAGCAGAAAAAGATCCGCTCCGAGTCTAATGGTCGAGACTACCCTTTTTCTAGAAAAATGGACGATCGCCTGTACGGCAGTCAGCAAGAACTTACCATACACGTTGTTACTCCTTTTAGCGACCATGCAGAGAGCGAAGAAACCTTAATAATGCAGAGTATGGGGCATAGTGATGAACTTTTGGTTATTTTGCCAGCCGACGAAAGGCTTATGCGAGATTTGCCCATGTACAAGCGTACAGAAAAATATATTAAGCAAAACATATCCATTACGCAAAAAGAAGCAGTAAAGAGAATACTTGCAGCCAAGAATGCTCATAATAATCAACGATATAGCGAGTTACAACAGCGTATCGAAACACTATTAGGAAAAGCCAAATTAATTATTAATGGAAATGATATTGATGTGAGTAGTGAGAATGCCCAAATTTCTATTGTTAAAGGATTTCAGCAGCTAATTACTAAAACATATCCCCATCTACAAATGCTGCGAGGCGCGAACTATCGCGAACAAGATTTAGAAGCAGTATTAGATCGATCTACTGGGTTGTTTGCAACCGCTCTTTCGGATGCCGAAACTGAGGTACTGAGCAAGATTCAAACTAACAAAAATACTGGTGTTAGAACGACCGTCAAAAAACTTTTAGAGACTTTTGAGTGTAAACCCTATGGTTGGGGATATGCTGCTATTCTCTGCACGGTGGGCAGTCTATTGGCGCGAGGCAAACTGGAACTTCGTGCGGATGGAAATATTCTTGAGGGGGATAAATTACTTAAATCTCTGCAAAATTCAAAAGAACATAGCAACCTCATTCTCGACCCACAGCTTGATTTTAATCCCTCCCAGGTTCGCGCACTGAAAGATTTTTATGAGGAATTCTTTGATGAACCCCCTGCTTCAGGAGAGGCGAAAGAAGTGGCTCAAGCAACGGGAGAAGCTATGGGGCGATCGCTCGCCGAACTAGAGAGTCTTTCTTCTGAAACAGGACATTATCCTTTTCAAGAAAGATTAGACAGAGCGATCGCGATTTTGCAGGAGGTTAGTGGTAAACCCTACGAGTGGTATCTCACCGAACTATCAGATCGAGAAGATGAACTTCTAGACCTCAAGGAAGATATTCTCGACCCGATTAGCAAATTTATGGAAGTGAAAGGGTCGCAAAGAGAGATATTCGATCGCGCCTACAGCTATTTAAAAGAACAAGAAGCCAATTTTGCCTACATCGACGGGGATGAAGTAGAGCAAATCAGAACGATTTTAGAAAACGAACAGTGTTTTAAAGGCGGTCTGATGCAGCAGGCAAAGACACTGCTAGAAACTCTGCAACAAAAGGTGTCGGCGCAAATAGAACGAGAGATTCGTGCAGCCAAACAAAAAATCGACGAGTTAAAAAATGGACTCGTAAACCATTCAGATTATGGCGCACTTTCATCAGAGCAACAGGCTGAAGCTATACAACCCTTCACTAGCCTGACCGAAAAACTAAAAACCCAGAATACCATCGCCGTCATTCGCGAAACTTTACGAAGCTTTGAAGAAAACGATTACATCAAATTACTGGCTCAAATTCATAGTTGGACTCGTAAAGACCCAGATATAGATCCAGAAGTTGAGTATGTTTCTATTCAAAATGTTCTAGATAATTTGGACAAAACTATTCTCAGCGAGCCATCGGACGTGGATTCTTACCTAGAAAAATTAGGCGAGGTTTTACGGCGAGAGATTAAAAACGGCAAAAGAATCAGCATTTAAGAGGTTATCAGTATGGACACCACAAACCTGAAAAAATTTGCTCAAAATGCCCGCCGAAGCTTAATCGAGCAGGTTGCCAGCAAACTAACCTTTGTGCTTGCCGAAAATAGTGCAGCACGTCGCCAATATCCCAATGCTGTGGCACAGCTAGAAAAAGAAATCGGCACTTTTACCAAAGAGCGAGTAATTGATAAGGTGGCATACACTTGGTTTAACCGCTTTTGTGCTTTGCGCTTTATGGATGCTAATCGCTACACCAAGATTGGGGTGGTTTCTGCTGCGGTCGGGCGATCGCAACCAGAGATTTTAGCCGAAGCGAAGATGGGTCATGTTGATGACAAAATGGTGTCAGCCAAGACTCAGAGTGAGATTGCTGCCCTTTTAAGTGGCGAGACTCATAGTCCAGACCCCCAAGGAGAAGCCTATCGTCTGCTGTTGGTGGCGGTCTGTAATTACTATCACCGCGCTATGCCCTACCTGTTCGAGCGGATAGCTGACTATGTAGAGCTTTTAATTCCCGATGACCTGCTTTCGCCAGAATCGATTCTGGCTGCTACTCGCGAAGCGATGACTCCAGAGGCTTGTCAGAATGTGGAGGTAATTGGCTGGCTGTATCAGTTTTATATTTCTGAGAAAAAAGATAAGGTTTTTGCGGGACTAAAAAAGAAACAGAAAATTACGACCGAGAATATTCCCGCAGCCACCCAACTTTTTACGCCTCACTGGATCGTGCGGTATTTGGTAGAAAATTCTTTGGGACGGTTGTGGATGTTAAATCATCCAGGATCTAAGCTGGCGGACAAGATGGAATACTATATTCCTCCTGAAGAAGTCGAAACAGAATTTTTACAGGTAAAGACACCTGAAGAGATTAAAATCTGCGATCCCGCCTGCGGTAGCGGACATATGCTAGTGTACGCCTTCGATTTACTCTACGCTATCTACGAAGAAGAAGGGTACGAACCATCGGAAATTCCCGAAAAGATTTTAACCCAAAATCTCTACGGCGTTGAAATCGACGAACGAGCGGGAGAATTAGCAGCCTTTGCCCTGACTATGAAGGCGCGGGAAAAGTACCGCAGGTTTCTACGAAAACCAGTGCAGCCCAACATTTGCGTGTTACAGCCGATTGAATTTACTGAAGATGAGTTGTCCGACTACATGGATTTTGTAGGGCATGATTTGTTTACAGTTCCGCTATTGGAAACGCTCAATCAGTTTAAAGAAGCTGACAACTTTGGCTCTTTGATTCAACCAGTTTTGACCGACGTGGAGCATATGCTTAAACATTTAGAGCAAAAGAACCCAGGAGAGAATTTATTTCTTAATGATATTCATCAGAAGGTTTTGCAGGTCTTAAAACAAGCTGATTATTTGAGTCCTAAATATCATGTGGTAGTGGCAAATCCGCCGTACATGGGTGGTAAGGGAATGAATCCCAATTTAACAAAGTGGGCTAAAACTAACTATTCAGATAGCAAATCAGACTTGTTTGCTATGTTTATAGAGCGAATAAGAAATATGGTTCAAGTTAAGGGATTTATAGGACTTATGACTCCTTTCACTTGGATGTTCCTTAGCTCTTACGAAGAATTACGCTCTCGCATCCTCAATGAAAGCACTATTACGTCTTTAGTAAGACCAGAATATCATGCTTTTTTCGACTCTGCTTATGTTCCAATATGCGCTTTTACTCTATGGCAAAATCCAATTCCTAATTATAAAGGAGTTTTCATAGACTTGAGGCAGTTTTATGGTGCAAACTTGCAACCAGTCAAAGTTCTTGAAGCAATCAAAAATCCCGATTGTGACTGGTATTATCTTGCTTCTGCCGTTGATTTCAAAAAGATCCCAGGAAAGCCTCTTCACTACGATATTTCTGAAACAATTAGAAATATATTTATAAAATTTACAAATATTAATTCTATTGGCGGATTCAAGCGAGGAATATCTACTGCTGATAATGACAGATTTTTGAGATTTTGTTGGGAAATATCTATTCAAAGTAAAGATGTTAAATGGATTCCCTATAACAAAGGAGGAGAATGGAGAAAATGGTATGGAAATCAAGAATATTTTATAAACTGGGAAAATAACGGAAAAGAAATTTGCAATTTTGACAGGTCTTATGTCAGAAATATACAGCATAATTTTAAACCTAATGTAGCCTATAGTTCACTAACATCAAGTAAACCTTCTTTCAGATTTTACACAGGACATATCAACGATCAATCTGGAAATTTTCTTCCTTTTGAATCATTAGATAAAGCTATTAAATTTACTTCCTTATTAAATTCAAAAACAGCTCTTTATTTTGCGAACCTACTTTCTCCAACTTTAAACATTTTGATTGAAGAGTTAAACAAACTTCCAATCTTAGATAACTTTGTAAAATTTGAATTAGCAAGTAGTTGCATTGAGGAAGAAAAAAGCGATTGGGACTCTTATGAAACTTCGTGGAATTTCGCTGTTCTCCCATTGCTAAAGATTGACTATCATCAACCTATTTTAGAGGTAACTTACAACAAACTTAATCAATACTGGCAGGAAAAAATTTCAAGGATGCAGCGTCTCGAAGAAGAAAATAATCGCATTTTCATCGAAGCCTACGGACTTCAAGACGAACTAACTCCTGATGTTCCCCTTCACGAAATTACTTTAACCTGCAACCCTTACTACCGCTACGACCACACCAAACCCGAAGCAGAACTAGAAGCCCTACTGCTGGCGGACACGATGAAGGAATATATCTCCTATGCTGTGGGCTGTATGTTTGGTCGCTATTCTCTCGATAAGCCAGGTTTAATTCTTGCCAATCAGGGAGAAACCATTGAAGACTATTACCAACAAGTACCCGAACCCACCTTTACCCCTGATGAAGATAACGTTATTCCCATTCTCGATGGTGACTGGTTTGCCGACGATATTTGCGATCGCTTTCGCCAATTTCTACGAGTAACCTTTGGTGAAGAACACTACGAGGAAAATTTACAGTTTATCGAACAAGCGATCGGTAAAGATATTCGCAAATATTTCCTCAAGGATTTTTACAACGATCACGTTAAACGCTACAAAAAACGTCCGATTTACTGGCTGTTCTCCAGCCCCAAAGGAAGCTTCAATGCTCTAATTTATCTGCACCGCTACCGTCCCGATACAGTCAGCGTCGTCTTAAACGACTATCTGCGGGAGTTTCAAATCAAGCTCAAGTCACGAGTAGAAAATTTAAGACAAATCGAGGTCAGTGCGGAGGTTTCCCAGTCAGAAAAAACTAAGGCGATTAAGGAAATTACCAAGCTTAACAAAACCATTGAGGAATTAAAAGACTACGAGCGCGATGTTCTTTATCCTCTGGCTATTCAGCAGGTGCAACTCGACCTCGACGATGGCGTAAAGACGAACTACCCTAAGTTGGGTGCTGCGTTGAAGAAAGTTACAGGTTTGGAAGCGAAGCAGAAATAAAGGGGACAAATTGATGACAACCAAAATCGCTCAAGCACTAACTAAGCTCTTCGCCAAACACCGCATTATCTTTTGGTACGATAGCAAGCAGGAATTCCGTTCTGAATACGAAGAATTGAGTCTCGATGATATTAAGAGGATCGAACTCAATAACAATGAATTTGGCGTTAAATACCGTATTCTGCGGGAAGAACCCGAACAGAAGTTTTTACTTTACCAAGAAGGTTCTGCCCCTGCTGATTTGGATAACTGGCTTTTAGACGTAAAACTCGCTCAAGGAGAATTTAGAACCGATCGCGTTGGGATGTGGCTTGCCGAACTAGAACTAGGGCTAGAATTTTCAGCGATCGTCCAGAATCATCTTGAGTTTTTTAAAGCCCAAGAACGGAAAAACTCTTTAAAAAGTTTGCTCAAATCCACCGATACAGCAAATGACATCGAGCTAAAGATGCTAGCAGTGTGTACGGGAGCCGATGCGCGTATAGATACAATTCTCGAAACTCTTTTAGCTGAAGTTGCCAACAATAGAGAAGAGAAATATAAATTAATCGCTCGCTGCCAACTCGATAGTTTTCTGTGGAAGCAAGTCAAATACCACTACGGATATAACTACAACGAACCCACTGTAAAAGATTTTGCGATCGTGTTGTTTACTTCCTGTTACAAGATGGGTATGGGAGAGGAAGTTTCTCTTACCCCCGATGCCCTCGTATTTCTCAAGCGTTGGAAAGACAGCATCAAATGGCAAGAATCTTTTAAAACCCTGTCAAAACAATGCGCTGAAGACCCTAGAATCGAGCAAGATTTAGCAACGCGAGAGATTACAGATCTGATTGACATAGATTATTTTCGAGTAATCGAGAAAAAAATTATTAGCGATCTCGTTCGCGGTATTGTAACTAAAACTTTATCTTCCTTTGATGTTACTTCCTGGATACGGCAGCGCAAACAAAGCTATTGGTATGAAGAGTTTGAACATTTATATCTAGCTATTGATGCAGCAGCTCAGTTGATAAAAGAGTTAAATGAAGCATACTTGACAATAGATTCTCTTACCGAAGGAATTCAAAAATATTGTCACTCTTGGTTTCGCCTCGACCAACTCTATCGTAAATTCGTTTACCATGTGCTTCAATCTGCGGAATCTTCTGTAATGGAGAGTTTGAGCGATTTAGTTGAGAATCATTACGTTAACAACTACCTTTTACCCTTAAACGATCGCTGGCAATCATTAGTAGATAATACAGAAAAATGGTCTGCTGCCGAAGTAACTCTTCAGAGAAAATTTTTCTCCCGTTGGATAGAACCGTTCTTAAAGAAAAATCGTAAGGTATTTGTGATTATTTCTGATGCTCTACGATATGAAATCGGGGAAGAGTTTTTAAAGTTAATTCGCAGCGAAGACCGCTATGAAGCAGATCTAGAAGCTGCCATGACCATGCTACCCAGCTACACTCAACTGGGAATGGCAGCACTGCTGCCCAATGGTTCTCTGAGCCTAACCGACAGGGGCAATGTTGAGGTAGACGAACAAAGCTCCCAAGGACTGATAAACCGCCAAAAGCAATTAGATCGCGCTCTTCCAGGAAGGGCTACTGCGGTCAAAGCCGAAGAATTGATGAAGCTCAATCAAGAAGATAGGCGATCGCTAGCTAGCAATCACGATCTTGTTTATGTCTATCACAACCGTATCGACGCTACTGGTGACAAACGGGACACTGAGGAAAGGGTTTTTGAAGCGGTAGAAGATACCCTCAAAGAGCTAATTCAACTGGTTAAGAAAATAGTTAATGCTAATGTCAGCAACATTTTGATTACCGCCGATCACGGGTTTATTTATCAAAACCGCAGTCTCGATGAAAGTGATTTTGCCAGCGTCGAACCCCAAGGAGAAGAAATTCTGTTTCGCGATCGCCGTTTTATCCTCGGTCGAGGTCTTGAAGAAAATTCTAGCCTGCGAAAGTTTACTTCTGAAGAACTAGGACTCTCTGGAGACTTGGAAGTACAAATTCCTAAATCAATCAATCGATTACGCCGCAAAGGTTCTGGTAGCCGATACGTTCATGGAGGGGCATCGCTACAAGAAATAGTCATCCCCGTACTTAAAATCAACAAAAAGCGTCAGAGCGATACAACGTTAGTTGAGGTAAACATCATTCCTGGGACAAGTTCAATTATTTCTTCCAAACAACTGGTAGTTACTCTCTATCAAACGGAAGCTATCACCGAAAAAATACATCCTAGATACCTCAGAGCGGGAATTTATGCTCTAAATGGCGAACTAATTTCTGATGCTCACGAGCTAAACTTCGATATTCCCTCTCTAAACCCTAGAGAACGGGAGCAGCGAGTAATGTTTATCCTAACCAAGAAAGCCGATGAATTAAACGGACAGGAGGTGATTCTACGTCTGGAGCAAAAAATTGAGGGAACATCCCAATACCAAGAGTATCGGTCGCTGCAATATATGATGCGCCGTTCCTTTACCAGTGATTTTGATTTTTAAAGGAGGGTAAATCTTGAAGAATCAATTCGATCTCAAAATTAACCAGCACTTTCAGGGTCTTGTCGTCCGCAAAGATCTGGTAAAAATGGTCAAAGGTAACGCGATCGTTCCTTCTTATGTACTGGAGTATCTCCTCGGACAATATTGTGCCACCAACGATGAAGCTACGATCGAGAAGGGCATCGATACTGTAAAAGAAATCTTACGCCAACACTACGTTCACCGCAACGAAGCAGGACTCGTCCGTTCAAACATCAAAGAAAAAGGTCGCTATAAGGTTATCGATAGAATTCAGGTCTCCCTTAATGAAAAAGCAGATGTTTACGAAGCTACTTTTGCCAACTTGGGAATTAAAAAGGTTCTGGTCGATTCTACAACGGTAAAAAAACATCCCAAGCTTTTGGTGAGCGGTGTCTGGTGTATTGCCGATGTTGAATATGAGTTTACTGAAGATAAAAATGCCTGTCCTTGGATTTTGTCCTCCCTCAAGCCAATTCAGCTATCTCATTTTGACTTTGATAGCTACGTAAAAGCGCGCCAAAACTTCTCCACCGAAGAATGGATCGATCTACTTATGCAGAGTATTGGCTTCAATCCCGAACTGTTTGGCAAACGCAGCAAATTAACCCAGCTTATACGTCTGATTCCCTTCTGCGAACGTAACTATAACTTAATTGAACTAGGTCCCAAAGGGACAGGGAAATCTCACATTTTCTCCGAGTTTTCTCCTCACGGCATCCTAATATCGGGCGGAGAAGTAACCGTTGCCAAACTGTTTGTTAATAATTCCAGTGGCAAAATTGGTCTGGTTGGATACTGGGATGTAGTAGCTTTTGATGAGTTTGCTGGGCAACAGAAGAGGGTCAACAAAGCACTGGTTGACATCATGAAGAACTATATGGCAAATAAGTCATTCTCGCGGGGTGTAGAAACTTTAGGTGCTGAAGCTTCGATGGTATTTGTCGGCAACACCAAGCATAACGTTCCCTATATGCTCAAACACTCCGATTTATTTGAGGAACTGCCCGATAAATTTCACGACTCGGCATTTTTAGATCGAATCCATTTCTATATCCCAGGCTGGGAGGTGGATATCATTAGGGGTGAAATGTTTTCTAATAACTACGGATTTGTAGTCGATTACCTCGCCGAAATTCTGCGCTCGATGCGAAACTACGATTACTCAGATCGCTACCAAAACCACTTTACCCTCTCATCGGACATTTCAACTCGCGATCGCGATGCCATTCACAAAACTTTTTCAGGCTTGATGAAAATTCTTTTCCCCGATGGTATAGCAAACAAACAAGAAATAGAAGATTTACTGCGTTTTTCAATAGAAGGGCGTAAGCGCGTCAAAGACCAGCTACTTCGGATCGATTCTACTTATGCTGAGGTTCACTTCGCCTATGATAATAGTGAAGGTATTTCTCAAGCCGTTACCACTCTCGAAGAAGAAGAATACCCAACTTACTACTATCAAAAGCTAGAGAGCAAAGATAGCGAAGCAACTTCTAAAACTGTTGAGAAATCCGAATTATCTTCGATTGACAATCAAAAACAAATAACTTTTTGTATTTTAGAAGAGAAGCATCTTGTATATAAAGAAAATCAGCGTGGTGTTTCATTTGACACGCTGTTTGGACCATACCTAAGAAGTGCCAAGAAGATTGTAGTTACCGATCCCTATATTCGGCTTTTTCATCAGGCAAGAAATCTGATGGAATTTATCGAAACCGCAATTAAACAGAAGACAAAAGAAGATGAGCTAGACATTCACCTAATTACTACGTTAGATGAATTTAAAGGTGAGTCTCAAATAGAATATTTTGAAAGCATTAAAAAATCGGCTTCTGTTGCTGGTATTGAATTTAGTTGGGAGTTTGACGGTACAAATACTATTCATGCCCGTCACATAGTTACTGACACTAACTGGAAGATATCTCTCGATCGCGGACTAGATATTTTTCAACATTATGAAATGAACGATGTATTCTCAATTTCAAACAGATTACAGGAGTATAGGAACTGTAAGGCATTTGAGGTAACTTTTTTGCGTAATAAATAGGTTGGAGAAAAGATTTCCCAAAATTGGTGAGTTACAACCGAGCATCTTTGATGCTCCCAGAGCTTCGCTCTGGACACGCTCCAGCGTGTATAGAACTTATTCCCTGGTCTTTGATGCTCTTATCTTGCTTTCTCCATACTAGAAGATTACAACACCATTGTTCGGTCGGTCTTAGCTGCTAAAACACTTCTTATTTGAGAATGAGCTTTTCTTGTTTCTTTCTGACATTACAAATTTTCTTTGTTGGAGGCTTACGTAAAACAGGGTAGTTATGGTGGATCGGGTTTACTCTAATTCTACGAAATTGTTATTTCGCATTGCTCCCGCCAGGTATTGAGTGAGATTTTGTCAATTAATTTGGGAACTCTAAATTGTGTAGCTTCTCAATAAATAATGACAACAGAACCATACAATAAACTGGAGCAAGTACGAACTCTTCTCAAACAGCTAGGAAATGGTGTTGCGAGTCTAGCTCAAAACTATGCCGATATTTTAGATAGTCCCAATCTTCAAGATGCTTTATCGAAATTTCGCCAAGCTTATGAAGAGTCGGTAACTAGACTAGAAAATCCTAATTTTACTATTGCTACTATCGGTACGACTTCTTCTGGTAAATCGACAATTGTTAATGCTCTAATTGGAAGAAAAATTGCCCCCATCGAAGCAGGAGAAATGAGCGGTGGAATATTAACAATTAAGCATTCCAAAGAGTTTAAATTATTTGTAGCAGACACGGAAAACGCCCAATGGGAAACAGGAACTTGGACGGATTTAAGCGACAGGAAGATATACGATTGCATTCGTAATGGCGTGATGTTTCCCTATCATCAAGCACGACAGAAGCAAGAATTAATTGCACCACAGGTTACAGCTTGTGTTCCGATTTTACCAGCCGAAGATCCTAGTTTACTCGGATTACCAGAAGGAATCGGGATTGAGTTTATCGATTTGCCTGGATTGAAGTCAATTCAAGACAAAGATAATCTCAAAGTTATTCAACAACAAGTCAACAAAGCTTTTAGTTTAGTTGCACTGGATTACCTACAAGTAGACGATCGCCATCGTAAACGTTTACTTGAAGAATTAAAAAAAGTCGTTGAGTTTTTTCAAGGACGTACTGACTCAATGATATTTATACTTAACCGAGTCGATCAAAGAGGTCAAGATGATATCGCAATCGCGGACAGAATTTACCAATTACAGTTAGAAATACAAGAAACTCTAAGCCTAGTAGAATTACCAGACATTATTCCTTTAAGTGGACGACTACTTTATTATGCTCAATGCGCTTGGGGAGCAACAGCTATTAACAGTAATTCTAATATAGATGCTTCTACACGCCAACAATTGTTAAACAATATGTTAGTAGACTGTGCAGGTCTAATTAAGTTAAATACAAAACAAGATAAAAAACTAAAAAGGTGGTTTACAGACTTAGAAGATCGGATAGATGATGGAGAAATTATCGATGACGAAAGTATGCGAAAAGTCATCTACCATATCTATGATTGGAGCGGTGGTGACAAACTTTGGCAGTGTATGCGCGATCGCGTTAGTGAATCTTTTTCAGAATTAGTTATTCTGCCCGCATTAATTGAAGTTCTCAATCTTTACGAAGTTTTAGTTAGCGCGATCGATGTCGAACTTAAAATCAAGAAAATTAGAGAAAAAAAAGAGATTGAAGACGAGCGACAAAACATTATTGATGGTAGAGAAAAATTAGCTGTAGAAGTTAAAAATCTTCGCACTCAGTTTCAGCAAGAGGTAAAAAAAAGAATTGAAGTATTAAAACAAAAAAATGAACAGGCTCGTAGTCGTTTAGAAAGACGAAGTATTGAGGGTTTTGATTCCTTTTACGACACTGTTAGGCAAGTTGAGGAAGATTTATTGGAACATTTAATTTCATCTGTCAGAAATGCTTTTGAGCAAGACAAAGGAACTTACGAACTAGAAGAAGAACTAGCTAATGTTGTTAGTCTTCCTAAAGCTAAAGCCATTGCTAAAGCTTACGATTTAGTCAATCATAAACTAAACAAATTTGAGCGAGATGAGACTGGTTGCTTCATCATACAAGCTCGCCATGATAACAAAGAAAAAATACGCAGTATGGAACATGCAGAAAAAGCTGTTCGTATACTGTACTATGCAATGCGTCAAGCGATGACTGCGAGAGCCGAATTTACTTTACAAGGAAAAGTAAAACAACTTGAAACAGGATTATTATCTTTAGTAAGTGTTCCGATAGAAAAATTAAAAATTTTCTGCCATCAAATATTTTCCAAAATAGATTTAGATAAAGCAATTGCTATTAATTTTGAAATTAGCATTACTCAAAATCCTCCTAAACTTCCAATAGATATATTTAATTTTTCTGTTAATATTGAGCAAAATACTACTAGCAAACGAGAAGTAGTTGGACAAAACCAAGAAACAGAGTATTACACAGAAGGTAGTTGTTTTAAGCAGCACAAAAGTAAAAATGTTACTAAAAATATCTATGGTGATATTGAGTACAGAGAATTAAAACTGCCTGATTATAAAGAAATGGCACGTCAATGGGCAGATGGAATTGCTTCAGAAAAACAAAAATTTTGGGATGCTCTTAATAATTGGATCAATGAGTATTTGGAACAAATTACTAATGAATTTGAGAATAATCTTGAAAAAGAAACCAAGTCATCAGAAATAGCTTTTGACAAACAGCTTAAAGCAATAGAAAAAAATGAATTAGTTAAAGAAGAATACTGGAAGAAATTTAAGCAAAATTTGAATCTAGTTACTGAAATTCATCAGCAAATAAGACAAAGCAATTAATTACAAAAATTAGCTAATCATGAATAAATTTAATCATATTATAAACGAGCTTGCTCAAGATGCTCGTAATCAAGATATAGGTTATGCAGTTGCTTCATGGTGTCGTATTATTTCTCAATTAGGACATTATGATACTCAAAAAGTAAAGGAAAATGCTAATAAATGGCTGAACAAAATACAGCTTGTTGATAATCCATTGAATTTTTTAAACAAAATAAATATTTTTGCTAATAATGAATCAACAAACAAAGTTTTAATTCTTGCATTTGTAGCTACTGGAGCAGGTCTGCTACAGTATTTATTAAATGAAAAAGAGAAAATTAATAAATTAGAAGAACAAATTATTCAAGATGCCAATTATTTATCATCAAAAGCCTATATTAAGCAAAAAAACATTTTAGTTTTGTTAATAAAAAGCGATCGTTATCAAGAGTTAATAGACTCATTAAAAAGCGATAACTATCTCAACCCAGAAGACAGTTTTAAACTTTACGGTGCAACTCAGGGTTTATGGATCGGAACTGAAAACGAATTTAATAAATCACAAATTAAGCAAGAATTAAATATTCGCCCTTCAGTTACAACAAAATCTGAATATGATGTTCATTTCGTCAAAATAGAACTCGATCGTGATGATTCTAGATTTGCTCCTAATGTAAATCCTATGGATCGTAGAGATGCTTTTATTGAGTTGGCTGATAAATCACCAAAAATCGAAGTTTCTCCTCGATTGTCATGCGAAGCTTACGAACATACAGAATTTTATAGTCGCTAGTTTGCAGTTTTAATAATGTTAATCAATCCGCTTTTTTTAATTAAAGACCCCGTTATTATTCAAGGTTTATTAAGTGGCAGTTTAACGAGATATGGTGGAGTAATTCGTGAGGCTGCAACAGGTCGTATAGTACGCCATTTAGTCGAAACTCCTTCTATGACCAATTATCTAATGACTATGGCAGCAAATCCAATCTTAGGGACTGCCAATTTAATTACTAACGCTTTTGGTCATGGTATTACTATCGACAAACTAAAAAATGTTATTGATAATCTTGATATTGTTAGTAATCAAGTCAGTCAAGTTCAAGAAACCTTGTCTCCTATCTTAGGATTATCACAAGTTGCCGCAGGTGCGAGCGTACTTAATTTAGGTGTTAGCGTTGCTGGTTTTGCTTACATGGACTATAAGCTGAATCAAGTTCAGACTTCTTTGGGTAAAATGCAGCAGATAATGGAAGCTGGTTTTGCCAATATTGACGATCATTTGAACGCTATATCTGGTCATCTAGCTTATCTACAACTGTTGGTAGAACAAAACCGCCAGGGACAAATACATCTTGCCGAGAAGATAGATGAACTGCATCGTACAATTCTTATCAAAGAAATAGCCGAACTACGTGCAGAACTGATAGAAAGAGATCGCTTTCCCGATACTTCTATTCAGTCTGCTTTAAAAGTAGCTGCTAAAGTCCGTATGATAATGTCCGATCGCGCATTACAAATCATGCCCGAATTAGAACCCCAAAAAATGTTACTCGCTGATGTCGCCACTCAAGGATGGGCGGTAGCTACGACAACAGAAGCGCATTTATTATTAGAGGTAGGCAAGTTTGAAGATGCCGAGGAAATCTTAAGCTTTGAAGTTCCCAGATTTAAACGAAATGCCGAACGATGGGCAAACAGTTTATTAACCACAGAACGTCCCGAACTAAATACGGCATATCGTTTTACCGCACCGTTATTTAAAGAACATATCAGCCAAGAAAGAGTTATTAGAATTGCCGATATTAGCGATCGCGACCGCAACTTATCTCCAGAGAAACAACAAGAAAAGCTAGATGACATTGTCGTTGAGTTTCAGATGTCTTATGCTTCTCAGTTCGACCGCCACTGGATTTACAAACAGGTAGCGATCGCTGAATATTTAGATACTTTTAGCGAACTTACTGCCAGATTGGAAAGTTTACAAGCATTTACTTCTCTATGTCAAAAAGCAGACGTAAACAGCAGTCGTGACTTGTTACCTAGCAAACAAATGCAAGAAGGTTGGTATACTCTGCCTTCTATTTCATAGTTCATTGAAAAGCGATCTTGCTCTTGTGTGCTGAAGCCTAGCAACAGCATCTTCTAAATCTTCAGTGTAAGTTGGAGAGGAAAACTAGCAGAGTGACCGCAATGCAAGTATTCTCTGGTGCGATCGGGCTTTGCCCGCTGGCTTTGCCAATCGCGTGACTTCCGAAAGTTGTTGTTGACAAGAATGGCAGAGGCAATTGGTAGCAGCTAGAGAGTCTAATTCGTTAGAGATGACGATGTTGCTGGTGTTGTAGAAATAACCATTAGAGCGCACAATGCGGTCTGATGATTGCCAATAGCCTAATTTAATCATGCCTTGAGAAGAACCAGTAGCACAAATGTTAGGATGGCAACTATGAGCCATCCCAGTTGAATCATCTTCAATCCAAGCTATTCCAGTAAAAGGGTGGCGATAAAGGGTTTGGTATGGCGTAAGGTTTTGAATTAAAGTTTTCATTGTCGTTTTGGTGATAAATTGATTAAATTAAGCTGTCGAATTATTGATAGGGCGTAGGTTTCTGTGACAGTCTGGAACATTTTTTTCAAATATTAGAAGTAATTTCGGGGTTAAGTTCATTAACTGCAAAATTACTTCAGCCGCTTTGGAACATCCAAAAACTGCTACCAGCCAATAACTGGTAGCATTATTAACATCACTTAAAATTGTTGGTTTGATATCTAACAAAGCAAGCCAACAGCAGCTTGATGAGCTTTGGCTCTAATTCGATTAGAATCCCCAAACCAAGCAGAATTTARTCTAGTGGCTTKAGTTCGTCCTCTTTGATAATCGAGCCATTCAGTAACAGCGTTATAAGCGTGCCAGAGATTCTTTCCTTCATTGCCACGTCCTTTAAGAAAGTTAGATTCAATTTGGGGGTARGCGCGAATTGAAGTTACAGAATCTAGATCGAGGTCGAATACGTGTTCGAGATATTGCTCGAATTGCCGTTTATCGATTTTCTTTCTAGCCATCTGCCGATAGCTTACGATAGAGTCGTTCCATTGCTGTTTGGCAAAGTCTAAAGCATTTTGAGCGAYRGAWAGTTGTTCGTTYAAGTTGCTACTATGGCGAATACGGAAAGCTTTACCTACAGYCTTKTCTTTATGACGGGAAGCAGTAGCGTAACTCAGCGTATTCCAACATACTACCCGAATCGGAGTAAATTGAATCCAAACAGCAAGACTTCCATCRTGGCTGTTAGAAAGTAGCAAGTARGGATTGACTGTATCGCCATTATCAATGTCGGCTGTAGACCGATCKATTTTGGCAAGAACCCAAATGCGTTTGCCACGTTTGAGAGAACCAGCCGCTTCTAAAGACACATTTCCCTCATGCAACAAAAAATCAAACCACTTGAAAGCATCTTGATTTTGAAGGGGTATGTAGTTTTTACCGACAACTCCCAAAGTTTGGCGATCGCTAGAGCGAATCAAGACTTTGTAGTTTGGCAATCGACTATATTCATGAGGTTCGGGACTTTGGTAAATAGGATGTTCTTCTACAATCCAGTCTAAATCGGCTTCAGCAATTGCTTGTTGAGTAGTAGGAGGATTATTGAGAACTTTGCCCAGACCGTGCCAAGCGGGTTTAGCTACGAAAAATCCTGATTCAAATTCGTGTGGCATGATATTATTCACCAAATACATTGTTTTTTTAGGTTTGAGTTAGATGCTCAAACCCGTTCATAAAATGTTTGGCGTTAGCCAATCTTTAGCCCTGAGCGTAGTCGAAGGGCTAACATTGAGCGTAGTCGAAATGTTAGCAGTTAAGCTCTTGACGTTTTTTATCCCAGGCTTCGTCAGTAGGAGCTTCCAAAACTCCCAAGCGAAAATAGATTTGCTGCTGATAATCTCTAGCTCCACGACAAAGTGTTTTGTTATTAGTGCCATGACAGACTTGACTTTTTTCCTCTGTCAATATTCTTCGGATGACTGTATTTCGTATGTCTATGCAGCCGTCGTCGTTAAAGGGACAAGTTTTGCAGCGTCGAGGATTAACTTTGAAGTTAGTAATGTCAATCATGGATTTCTATCTAAAATTCAAAAAGAGGAATTTCGCAAATTTCTTCGTCATAATTTTCTTCAACAAATTCTCGAAACTCGGCTCTTAATTCTGTTAAATCTTTAAACAAAGAATTTATCGGATAAATAAATACAGCCTTTTGTCTAGAATAATACCAACAGATTTTCTCGATTTTGTATTCGTCATCCCAATCTAATAAGACATAAGCTACTTGTTGCCAAAAATGCTGCTGTGTTAGAGGATATTTCTTTAGAGTAGTAAAGCATTTTATTACCGTGCGATCGACTATTTGTTGAGCATCGGCACTAATAAAATAGCTACCAGAAAAAACAGAATTTAAGTAATATTTATCTTTGGATAAACTACTGTCGCTTTTATCCCAAACTGAGGATATAGAACCAATTAGATTGACTAAATCGTCAACCATTACAGAGACATAATGCAACTCTGGCTTGAGTTTTGTGCCACAATTTTTCATCAAAACTGTAGCTATTTCATGTACGCTACCAGAGCGATATTGCTTTTCGTAAGCAGCAAATATGAGACAGGCAATTGCTCTTTCTTCCAAAGTTTTTGCAGATAAAAGTTGACTTGCTGTAGTCAAATCTAAATATTGACCTGCTACCGTTTGGTCGAAACTACAATCGAGCAAGCCTAAATGCCAGCGGAAAGCATAGACAAATGCCGTACCTAGAAGAGCAAAATCTTTAATTTGTCCATCGGGACGAATAATTTGATTTTGCTCCATTTGCAAATTATGGTTCTCGATCAGGCGGTCGCCACAGCGAGATTGTTTGGTCTGAAACCATTTGTATAAAGGGCTATAAGAATTAAACAATTCTTGAGTTAATGAAGGCATGATAATTACGAGAAAGAAAGTTTGTGTTACCAAAGCAGTCAATGCCTATAGGCTTTGTATCGTTGACATTGACTGCTCGAATAAAGAATCAACAGAGTTGTGCGATTAAAACGTTTTGCAAATCGTATTGGTCTATTTGAGTCGGAACGAATATTTTGTATTCCTCGGCTAGAGCAAACAGTTCTGGAGGGCTAGTAAAAGGGATGCTGTTGAGGCGATCTCTTTTGGTGCGCTCGAACGCGATCGCTCTATGAAGTGCTTTGATTATCGGGCAATAAAAGAAAAGCAGTGGAATCAAATAGAGAATTGCTGAGAAGATAAGATTTTCCATGAGAATAAACAGTAATGATGTAATTTAGTGATGAAGTGGAAGGAAAAAAGTGATAATAGCCGATTGCTTAAAATGTTGAGAGTAGCAATCGCGCTAATTTACGGTGGCTTTTGCCATCGTTCAAAGGTTAAATTTTCGTTGAGTAGTTATGAACACACAAGTTGCAATATCTTTCAAAGATTCCAGTGGCAAATCTGTATTACTCAATTCACTACTAACGGTTCTGAAACAGTGGGAGTAAAGTTTTGTTAGTCTTTGGCTATAATCTTTAATTTCTTCGGCTTTACTGTCACTTTTGGGTGATGGTAATGTAGCATTCCTCGTGACTTGTTCGACGACAGAATATTTACCTTTTTCGTTTACGGCAAGATTTACAGGCTCGTTAGGATAACGATTGGTAAGAGTGCTATCCCCTGGATTGCCCCAAACCGCAATTTCTTCTCCTGTGTAGGTTAGGCAGTTAAGTACAACCCTATCGCCGTACTTGGTAGGGATTTGTTTTGCAGCTTTAGAAACGGTAGCTTGGATTAATTTCATGGTATTTTCCTAACAATTTGGATAAGAACTTTCATGAAATGTTTGGCGACAGCCAGAATCGATCGAGCTACTATTTAGGTTTTTTTTTGGTTTATGCTTTTTTATATGCTCTAGAATTAACAAACCCAGCAAAGAACAATCTTCGGGTTGGAGTTGTAAATGAGGAGTAGCCACTACTAAAAAGGTATTTCTGGTGGAGAATCGTGTTCATCAGAAAATTCGCGAAAATTACTTTCCTCATCGACCTCACTAGAAGAATCATCTAGATCGTCTAAATCGATGTATCCTTGAGAAAGAAGTTCTTCGGTATCTAATCCGCGCATCTCAAAAGCTCGTCTTTTGGCGGGACTCATTGAATTAGTATCTATTCTATCGGGGGAGCTATATAAAATTTTGAACGTTGGCTCGATTCCCAACTTTTCTCGTTCTCTTCTTTCTGCTTTCCGTTGTCTACTCAATTCATCACAATATTCCTCATGCTTTTTTCTGGCAATGGCATTTTCGCGATCAATCCTGGTATGGCGCATATTAATTTCTTCTACCCAATCGATTTCTGCTTCGCTCCAACCATCGTTTCTCAAACGTTGGCGGTATTGTGGAGTCATTGACCCGTCATCATTTTGTTCTCTGTAAAAAGCTGAATCAAAACTAGTCATTTTTTCTACCGTTTGCTGATATGACTCTAAAGCTCGATCGTTTCGATACTCTGACTCGACAGAATATAGACATTAACGAAAAAATTGAGAATTCTTTAGCAGAGTATTTGTTTCCCGATACCACCTTCAGTATAGGTGCAGTCTATCAAAATATTACAACACCAGAACACTTGGAAAACTACAAGAACAAAACCTTGCAGTTTGCTTCTGGACAGAGATTGTATTTTGCCGATCGCGAAGTTAGATCTTTAGTATATCCCAATCAATCGGATGGAGCGGCATACGGCAGCTTAATTTTTACTCCTTGTCAAAGTCTTAAAGAAATAGACGCTAGAGTTTTAGTTGTCGATGATGAAACTGGAGTTAATGGTGGCATCATGCCACTTGAAGAAGCCAAACAGTTAGTAGGTGATTGCTATGGCAAAATCGGTTTGGAAATGGCTGAAAAATTTACGGGATTGGACAATACGCCATTTCAGTACCGATTGGGAATCAAACCGCAGTCAGAAAATTCGGTATATCGAATAGCTAAAGGTACGTTAGCTCCAGCCGTACTGGATAGCCTAAGCGGAACAGAGATAACTACTAAAAGATCGCAAGACGGTAGAACCTTGAGAAAAATTGGCTACGATCTAATCTTACCAACTAGTAGCTTCAAGGGAAGAAAGAAAGGCTACGAACCGATAGAACCTGGAGAATACAATCTCAAAGTGGGGATAGGGATTAAAACTCTAGCTAAGTATGGAGAGCAAAGTCTGGGGACTCAAGTACTGGTTAATTATCCCAAAGCAGTAAAAAACGAGATTTTAGCTTTAGTAAAGGGTGAAGGCAAAAAATTGGCGATCGACCAAACTTCCCCGCAAAAGCTAGCTCAGAATTATATCGAACTGTATGAGAAAAGAAAAGTGTTAAGTCAGACAGGGGACAAAAACCAAAATTACGAGGAATTAGAAGGGTTCGAGCGAGTAATCGACGAAGCTTTTGGCGATAACGAAGCAAAAATTACCGAAGAAGACCATACATTATATAAATTACTCAAAGCCGACAAGCATGGAAAACTAACAGAACACCCTAAAATTATCGACGAATTAAACAAGTTTGTCCGAAAAAGATGGACAGACATAGCCACAGGCAGAAGCGTTAAGTTTCAGGCGGGAATGGCACAACCGAGTCTGAAGCTAAAAGAGGATGAAATTTGTATTCCTCATATACCTGAAGGAAAAGAAGTTATCGTTACTAGGTCGCCTTTAATCAACTCCAACGGGGTAATAGTTCTCAAGAATCGCCACCTACCAGAAGTAGAGCATCTTAAAGGAGTAGTACATATCAATCCAGTTGCCGCCGCCAAACATTTACAGGCGGATTTTGATGGCGATCGCTTGGCTTTTGAAATGGCAGAAAAGTTTCCAATTCTAGCCAAAGAAGTTAAAGAATATAACCTCGAACAAAATCGTTACCCCGATATTGTCAAAAGAGACAAAATTCCCTATCAGGGA